>JAKONH010000354.1 GCA_022702045.1 Spirosomataceae bacterium | reverse complement strand
CCTTCGACCAGGAAGGCCCCGTGCTGCTGCCGAAACTTCTTCTGGTGCAGCGACTGAACGTATTTAAGTTGATTTTTAGAAAGCATACCTACTTGATGGTAAATCGGCAACCCAGCCCCCGTACACTACCCACATTTCGTTTGGGGCTGCTCACGCTGAGCCTGTTGCTGGGACTGACCGGCTGTCTGACAACCCGCAGCCCCCGCAGCGGCTACCTGCTGACGTCCCAGAACGTGCGTGGTAATCGCATCATAGAAGCAAGTCAGCTTGAAAGCCTGATCCCGCAAAAACCCAATAGCCGAGTGCTGGGGCTGCCCATTACGCCCCGACTCTGGTTCTACGAGCTGGGCCAGCATAGTTACAACCGCGAGGCCGCCATACGCGCCTTACAGGCCAAAACTAACGAATTCGAGCAGCAAAGCCAGCAACTGTCCGACGACCCGCAAGCCCTGCGTAAACTAAACAGACAGTACGAGCGTCAACTGAAACGGTTACGAATAACCGCTGAACAGGGGAACTGGCTGATGCGTAATCTGGGGCAACCACCCTCCTACTTCGCCGAACGCGACGCACAAGCCAATGCCGCGAAGATGCAGCGCTACCTGTTCGACAAAGGATTCTTCAACGCGCAAACCAGCTATCGACTCGACACGTTGCTGGGCCGTCAGATTCGGGTAAACTACCGGGTAGCTGAGCGAGCTGGCTACTACCTGCGCTCGGTTACGTATAAAATTGATGATCCGCGCGTCGACTCGCTGGTGCGCCGGTCGCTCGATAGGGCCGCGCTCAACGTGGGCGACCGTTTCGATCTGGATGCCATCTCGGCAGAGCGTGTCCGTATCGAGTCGCAGCTACGCGATCAGGGCTACTATGCGTTCACCCGACAATACGTACAATTCAACGATGTCGACACCATCCGGCGCGCTACCGACCGGCTGCAGACCGATTCACTGCATCGCCCTGTCGATGTGTCGCTTACCATCCCGAATCCACCAGGTATGGCCGCCCATCCCGTGTATCGCATCGGCGCCGTGGAAGTGCGCATTAGCCCCGACGAAACGCAGCCGGCCGCCTTTGTCAGTCGCCCGGATACCGTAACCCGCAATGGCGTTCTGTACTTGCTGAACGGCCGGAACTTATCGTCGCGGCTCCTGGATAACAAGATTCTGCTTCGTCCCGGTGAGTTGTACAGCCAGACCAAGTACCGCGAGACGCAGCGGCAGCTGTTTTTGCTCAATCAATTCAAATTTGTCAACCTAACCTTCACCGACACGACGAATCGACGGCTTCAGACGCTGGTTACGGCAACCCCGCTCGACAAGTACGAAGCCACGGCCGAAGGGGGCGTTACGGTATTGTATCAGGCACAAAGTTATCCGGGCGGATTCGGCAGTTTATCGTTTCGCGCCCGAAACTTGCTTGGTGGTCTCGAAACGTTTGAACTTACCGGCCGCTACGGCCTGGAAGCCCAGACTGGTTTTTTGACAGCTCCCGGCGCGCTAAGGCAGGTATATACCTCGCAGGAACTGGGTATCAGTTCGTCGATCACCTTCCCGCAGATTCTGTTCCCAGGTCAAATTCGTAGTCGGTTCAATCCGTACAATCCGCGTACGCAGGTCAGCATCAGCTTTAACAACACATTACGGCCCGACTTCAGACGATCGTTGCTACGCGGAACGATGGCCTACACCTGGCAAACAACGCCTACCAAGCAGTTCAGCTTTCTGATCGCCGATGTCAATCTCATTAACGCAAGCTTCGATACCCCGGACAGATTAGGTGCTTTATTTAAGCAGCAACTCGACTCGCTCGCTCAGTTAGGCAGTACGATCTTGCTCAGTTTCCGGCGCTCCTTAAGTTCGAGTTTCAGCTTTGCGTATACGTACAACAATAACGCCCCCGGTATTACGGCGGGTGGCCTGCGCCGACCAACTAATTTTCTACGCGCAGTCGCTGAGTCGGGCGGTACTACACTCAATTTTGTTCCGAACCGCTTTATCGACACAGCGAATACCAATCTACAGTTCTACAAATTCCTGCGGTTCAACGTTGATTTTCGACACTACATTCCACTACGAAACCGGGCGATGCTGGCCTTCCGGGTCAATACGGGGGTAGCCTACGGATACGGACCTGACGGGGGGCCTGTACCCTACGAAAAACTGTTTTTTGCGGGCGGTAGCAACAGTGTCCGGGCCTGGCTTCCCCGACGGCTTGGGCCGGGTGGGGCCTATCCATTCCGCCCCGGTTCAAATCAGCCCGACCAAACCACGACGGGACAATATATCTACCTCTTCGAACAGCCCGGCAATGTACTGCTGGAAGGGTCTGCCGAATTACGCGGCCGGTTGTTCCACCTGGGAGCCGATATCAACGGAGCCGTATTTGTCGATGCCGGTAACGTCTGGACATTGCGGCAGAACAACGCAACCCGCCCCGGTTCTACGTTTCAGTTCGACACCTTTCTCCCACAAATTGCCGTCGGCACAGGGGTAGGCTTACGAATCGATTTTTCCTTCTTCGTGATCCGACTCGACGGCGGTATCAAAGTATGGGATCCCGCCCGCCAAAATGTGCTTACGGCTGACGGCACTATCGAAGATCAACGTTTTCTATTGCCCAAGTTTTCGCTTCGCCAGTTGAGTAGTGGTCCCAACCCGTTAGTTATCAACTTCGGTATCGGGTATCCGTTCTGAGTATCGTTGATGTAGCCTGGACCGGTCCGCGCCACAGTGGCCGCCGGCGCAGATCGGTCCAGGCTACATAGACATGCGCTTGTGGATTGGCGTGAAGCAACTCTGTAGTATCGTAGTAATTACTTGAAGCCGTTGGCCTGACGGCTTCAAGACCTGTAGGTCCGGGCTGCGCTTGTTCACAATTTTTAACGTGGTATTTCCTGACAAAATGACAGCGTTCCAGGTGGTTCTTTGTAAATTTGCCTATCAGCTTTCCAGTTGACAAAGCTGACAGGCTTACGTATGACACTGATTTCGGAATTAACCATATTGCAACCGGCTGACAAGGAAGAGGTTGACCTGCTACATACCTCAACCGACGAACCAGCCATCGGCAAAAAGCGTCTGTACATTGAAAGCTACGGCTGCCAGATGAACTTCGCCGACAGTGAGATTGTCGCGTCGGTAATGCGCAACGCTGGTTTTGCCACGACCTCCTCTGCTGAAGACGCTGACCTTATTTTCCTGAATACCTGCGCCATCCGCGACAATGCGGAGCAGAAAGTACGCAATAGGCTTAAGCACTTGACGGGTCTGAAACGGCAAAAACCCGAACTGCTGGTCGGTATGCTGGGTTGCATGGCCGAGCGTCTGAAAACCAAACTACTGGAAGAAGAAAAAGTCGTTGATCTGGTAGCCGGTCCTGACGCGTACCGCGACATCCCAAAGCTGGTTGAAGAAGCGGAGTCGGGGCAAAAAGCCGTGAACGTATTCCTGTCGCGCGAAGAAACCTACGCCGACATTGCGCCCATTCGTCTGAACTCCAACGGCGTAACGGCGTTTGTGTCGATCATGCGCGGCTGTGATAATATGTGTTCGTTCTGCGTCGTACCCTTTACACGGGGCCGGGAGCGCAGCCGAGATCCACACAGCATCGTCCGCGAATGTCAGGACCTGCTCGACCAGGGCTACCGCGAGGTTACGCTGCTCGGCCAAAACGTCGACAGCTACAAATGGGCCGAGAACGACGCTGCCCCTGAAGCCGCTCCCGTCACGTTTGCAAACCTGCTCGAACTTGTCGCGCTGATTCATCCTGACCTGCGCGTACGCTTTTCGACATCGCACCCCAAAGATATTACCGACGACGTGCTACACACGATGGCGCGGTACGACAACATCTGCAACTACATTCACTTGCCCGCCCAAAGTGGCAATAGCCGGGTGCTAAAGCTGATGAACCGTACATACGACCGCCCGTGGTACGAACAGAAAATTCACAGCATCCGCCGAATTCTGGGCGAAGACTGCGGCATCTCGACGGACATGATTTCGGGCTTTTGCACCGAGACGGAGGAAGAACATCAGGACTCCCTGTCGCTGATGGATTTCGTTCAGTACGACTACGCGTACATGTTCGCTTACTCGGAGCGCCCCGGCACGCTGGCCGCCAAGAAATACGCTGACGATATTCCCGAAGACGTAAAAAAACGGCGGTTAAACGAGATTATCGCCAAACAGCTTTCGCACTCAGCTGCTCGTAATCAGCGGCACATCGGTCAGGTACAACGCGTGCTGATCGAAGGCCCTTCGAAGCGTTCGGATGCTGAGTTGTGTGGCCGCAACGATCAAAACAAGATGGTCGTTTTCCCACGCGGTGACTGGCAAAAAGGGCAGTACGTCGACGTGCTGGTCACAGAATGTACGTCGGCTACACTTCGGGGTGAGGTGGTTTAGCTTATACGGTATACGGTTTTCTGTTTACGGTTCACCGCTGGAGAGTCTGCATCAGCAAATCGAAAACTGAAAACTGAAAACCGTATACTGAATACACAGATACGAATGAATAATCAGGAAATACAATCCGTTAAGCAACGGTTCGGCATCATTGGCAACGCGCCTGCCTTAAACTACGCTATCAACGTAGCCATGCAGGTAGCCGCCACCGACCTGACCGTGCTGATAACGGGGGAAAGCGGCAGTGGTAAAGAATCGTTTTCCAAAATCATACACAGTCTGAGTGCCCGCAAACACGGTCAGTTCATTGCCATTAACTGCGGAGCTATCCCGGAAGGCACAATTGACTCCGAACTGTTTGGCCACGAAAAAGGCTCATTTACCGGTGCCGTCGATTCACGAAAAGGCTACTTCGAGACCACCAACGGCGGTACTATCTTTCTGGACGAGATCGGCGAAATGCCCCTTGGCACACAGGCCCGACTGCTGCGCGTACTCGAAAATGGCGAGTTTATCCGCGTCGGTTCATCGAAAACGCAGAAAACCGATGTACGCGTCGTGGCGGCCACCAACGTCAACCTGATGGATGCTGTCGAGAAAGGTAAATTCCGGGAAGACCTGTATTACCGACTCAACACCGTTCCTATTTTCGTGCCGCCCCTGCGCGAACGCGGTGCCGATATCGAACTACTGTTCCGCAAATTCACGACCGACTTTGCCGAGCGTTATCGCATCAATCCATTGCAACTAACCGAGGATGCCAAACAAACCTTGGTGGCCTTTCCGTTTCCGGGTAACATCCGGCAGTTGAAAAACATCGCGGAACAGGTGTCTATTCTTGAGTCGGAGCAGAATAAGCCCATCGATTCGATGACGCTCTCGAAATACCTGCCGCAACCTCAACAGCCACAGCAACCCAACCGCGCGCTGGCGCTGTTCCCACCGGGTACAGCCGGTAATGGCACGGAAAATTTCTCGGAACGTGAGTTATTGTATAAGGTGCTGTTCGACATGCGCCGGGACGTCAATGACCTGAAAAAGTTGGTGCGCGACGTACTGGGCAACGATCAGGTCGACGGACGACAGGTACTCAATAACCACAAGGATCTATTCGATTCTATCCCGAACGACACGGATGCCTACGCTACGGCTGAATCGTCGCCAGCCCGGTACTTACCGCCGGCTAGTAGCACTGCCCCCCGGGCGACTACTCCTCCCCCATCGGAAACATACGGCGCACACCCGCCCGTGCAGATTTACAACGACACCGATGGCGACGTTAACGATCTGACGGAGGTAGAGGACGTAACACATGAAACCGCCGACGATGATTCACTATCACTTGAACGCCAGGAGAAAGAGATGATTCTGAAAGCATTACGCCGGAACAATAACAAGCGTAAGTATGCCGCGCAGGCACTGGGCATCTCCG
>JAKONH010000324.1 GCA_022702045.1 Spirosomataceae bacterium | reverse complement strand
TGTTGATACGCAGGAAGTTGGTGTTGCCATCGCTCACGCTGCCGTTGACGTTACGCCGACCGGGAGCGTCGAGCTTGCCGACGGTACTGCGGTTTTCGGTAAACGTGCCAAACAGCCCCCCCCGGTACAGAATAGTCAGCCAAGGCGTCGCTTCGTAGTTCAGTTCCAGCTTGCCGTTAAGCGTATGCTGCGTATTCAGGTCGCGGGTATTACCGATCTGCTGGTACGGATTCTTCTGCAAATCGGTGAAGAAATAACGCGTGCTAGCGTAGGACGTCGGATTCTGCCAGTCGCGCAGCGACGCAAAGTCGACGTTGGCTGGCAATTGATACGCTGTGATCCAGGGCCCGTCAGGCGTCGTGTTTTTCTGGAAGTTAACGTAGTTCAGCGTGTAGCTCGTGTTCAGCTTGCCAAACTGGCGTGATCCATTGAAGCGGGCACCCGTCCGGCGGCTTACATCGTCGGGAATGATGCCTTTGATCTGAGCATTTTGTAGTGAAAAGAAGTACGTCGTTTTTTCGTCACCGCCCGAAAACGACAGATCGTTCTGCTGATTCACGCCCGTCTGGAACAGGGCCAGCCGGTTGTCCCGATCAGGAGCCACGTACCGGACCTGATGCCGCGTACCGTCGGGTAGCACCGGACCAAAATCTTTGGTCGTCCCGTCGAAAGCTGGTCCCCACGATTCTACCTGTGCCGGATCATACACACCGTTAACTCCCTGCCCGAACTGCGTCTGCGCGGGGGGCAGCAGAAATACGCTTGAGAAGGTGGTCGTGTTGCTTACCTGAATTGTACCCCGGCCCCGCGTACCTGTTTTGGTCGTGATCATCAGGGCACCGTTGGCCCCCTCTGAGCCATAAAGCGCTGCCGCGTTGGCCCCTTTCAACACCGTAATGCTTTCGATATCGTTGGGGTTAAGCCGCGAAATATCTGGCACCGGAATTCCATCGACCACGTAGATCGGCGCATTTTTGGCCCGGTTGAGCGAGCGCGTACCCCGCATCGTAATCTGAATCTGCGGATCGACCTTACTATCGTAGGTGTTGATGCGCAATCCGGCCACTTTGCTGGTCAGACCCGTTAGCGGATTGATGGGTTTGGCTTGATTGAGATTATCGGTGTCGACGACCTGCGCGCCCCCGCCCAGCTCCCGCGCCGACCGCTTGATACCCAGCGCGCCGGTCACGACCACCTCTGAAAGCTGCTGCTGATCTTCCCGCAGCGCCACCCGCACCGGCTGGCTGTTACCCGTCACCGGAATCTCCTGCGCTGCATAGCTAATAAAGGATACTACGAGCGTCTGCCCCGTCTGTGCCCGGATGGCGAACTGCCCTTTTTCATCGGTGGTCGTGCCGGTATTCGTGCCTTTCAGCGTGATGGTTGCCCCGGGTAACGGCGTCCCGGATGTTTGCTCAAGAACCGTCCCCCGGATTAAAATTGCCTGCGCCGAAACGACGACAGGACACATCAAAAGTAGAAATGCGTAAAGAAATCGGGCCATACGCGCTGTTTCAGTTAAAAAGAGATTAAAGAATAAATTTTATTTAGACAGCGTCTAAGTAGCTTTGTGCTGCAAAAGTAGGCTAGCGAGTAAAGGCGATGATGACGCAATCAGGAAAAGCGATGACGCAATCGGGAATAATCAGGCACCCCAACCAACGCTATCAGTTGAGCAGTCATACTGATACGAATTGGTCTGTCGTAGCCGATCCGGCACGTTCTTCACCGTTTGTCAGTGCGTTGGTAGCGGATGGCCTGCAGATCCAGACATGGCTTACAGATACCGCCCATATTGGGTATGTCAATGGAATTCCGGCAACAGACAACTGCCTGACCGTTGCACCGGCTCAATCCGCCGTTTACTTACTATTTAATCTGGATGAATCAGTTACTTACGGGTTTCGGTTGACTGATCAGCAGATGCTCAACGGCCATCGGCACTGTCTATTGACCTCACCTTGTGACTCGTTGCAGGTACAGTGCACGGCCAATCGGTCGCTGGGAATCGTTATTGCCCGGCTCGACTCAGACTGGCTCACCACTCAGGGAGTAAGCTGGACCAGCGATGGGACTGATTGTTTCCCACTTGCGCTGACACCCCGGCTCCTGACTGTCGTTCATGAGTTAATTCATGGCTACATACCTGCCATTTACCAGTCGATCTACCTGAACGGCAAACTCATGGAGTTACTGGCGCTGCAACTCGATCAGCAGCGGCAGCAGACGACTACTCCTTCTGCACCGGTTGTACCTGACGCCATGCAGGTGAAGATGCAGCAGGTACGGGATCTGTTATTGAGCAACCTGTCGACGCCCCCCTCACTTCGGGAACTGGCCCGACAGGTAGGCACCAACGAGTTTAGTCTCAAGCAACAGTTTAAGGCTACATTCAATACAACTGTGTTCAACTACCTGCAGCAGGCGCGTATGGAAAAAGCCCGGCAGCTACTGACGGCGGGCGAACTAAAGATCGCCGACGTTGCTCACGCCTTGGGGTATAAACATGCGACTCATTTTACGGCTGCGTTTAAGAAACACGTCGGCTTCTTACCCAATAAAATCAGGTTCATCCTACTGCTACTGGCTGACGGCTTACCCGATTTTATGGGCTTATTGCCGAATTAACGTTCATTTTCTACTTATTCGCTAGTGCATCTATTCGTTGATGGCAATCAGTAGTCGTTCGGCACGAGAAGTGCGGTGACAAGGTATACTATCCTTGTCACCGCCTGCATGTATCGTCTGCTCGTCCTGTCGCTGCTTGTCCTTTCATCCCGCTTCATACTGGCTCAATCAGCCGTTTCGGCGACACAGTTACGCTGCGAAAACCTGACTAACCCCGTTGCCCTTGAAACAACGAAACCTCGTCTGAGCTGGCGGATCAGCGGGGTAGACCGGGGCTTGCTTCAGCAATCATACCACATACTGGTCGCCAGTTCGGCCGAGAAGCTAGCCCGCAATGAAGGTGACTTGTGGAATTCCGGCCTAGTGGCAACTGACCAGTCAATCTGGATACCCTACAACGGACAAACGCTCACCAGCCGGTCGAACTGCTTCTGGAAAGTACGGATCGTAACGACCAACGGCATGACGTCTGACTGGAGTCAGCCGGCAACTTGGACAATGGGGCTACTGCAGACGAGTGACCGAACAGCGCAGTGGATCGGACTGGAACAAACGTTTCCCTGGGATCAGCCCACAGCCAACCGCACCCGGCTATCGGCGCGGTACTTCCGGAAAGAAACACAGTTGACTAAGCCCGTCCGGCAGGCCACCGCTTATATCTGCGGGCTGGGCCTTTACGAACTGCATCTGAATGGACAGCGGATTGGCACACAGGTGCTGGCCCCTGGCCCAACGGAGTACAATAAGCGAGTTTTCTACAACACGTTCGACGTTACGGCGCAACTTCATCAGGGCACCAATGCGCTGGGTATCACACTGGGCAATGGTCATTTTTTTCGCATGCGTCTTAACCAGCAGGCACTGCCCGAAACGACACATTACGGCCTGCCACGCTGCTGGATGCAACTGGAAGTGACCTACACCGACGGCACGAAACAGACGATCATCACCGATACGTCCTGGAAGGTAACCGCCGACGGACCAATCCGGGCCAATAACGAGTATGACGGAGAAGACTACGACGCGACCCGTGAACTTACCAACTGGCATCAGCCCGGCTACAACGATTCGAACTGGTTATCTGCCGAATCCGTACCGGCGCCGGCCAGCCGCCTGGAAAGTCAAATCAATCCACCTATTCGCATCATGGAAACGCTGCGTCCCCGCGCGATTCGGCCGCTACCCAACGGTGCGTACGTAGTCGACATGGGCCAGAACATTACTGGCTGGCTACGCATACGGGTGGCGGGCGCACGCGGCACGCGCCTGACGATGCGCTTTGGCGAACTGGCCAACGGCGACGGTTCCGTATACCAGGAAAACCTACGGTCGGCCCTACAAACCGATACGTACGTGCTGAAAGGCGAGGGTACCGAGGTTTGGGAGCCACGGTTTACATACCACGGTTTTCGTTACGTAGAGATTATCGGTTTTACGACTCCACCCACCGTTGAGCAATTTGACGGCTGCGTGATCTACGACGAGATGGCGCACAGTGGTACATTCAGTTCGTCGAACCCGGTGCTGAATCAGATCGTGACCAATGCCGACTGGGGTATCAAAGGCAACTACCGGGGTATGCCAACCGACTGCTCACAACGCGACGAACGGCTGGGCTGGCTGGGCGACCGCACGACGGGGGCGCAGGGCGAGAGTTTCCTATTCGACAATCAGTCGCTCTACGCCAAGTGGTTGCAGGACATTGAAGACGCGCAAACCGACGAGGGCAGTATTCCCGATGTTGCCCCCTCCTACTGGAAACTCTATACCGATAACACGACCTGGCCGGCGGCTTACGCAACAATCGCGGCCATGCTGTACGATCAGTATGGCGACGACCGACCCATCCGCGCACACTATGCCTCGATGAAACGCTGGATTCAGTACATCGACCGGTATCAACAGGATTACAACTACTGGAAAGACGAGTATGGCGACTGGGC
>JAKONH010000311.1 GCA_022702045.1 Spirosomataceae bacterium | reverse complement strand
CTGAGCAGCCTGACGATTCACAATGCTGGGCAGGCCTTTCGCCATGAGCGATTTGGTAGTTATAGGACTAATTTGGGGACGACGCTGGTGCTGGGATTGCTGTTTATGATTTTACAAGCGTGGGGCTGGCGGCAGATGATTCGAGCAGGTGTATCGCTTGATGGCAACCCGGCCGGGGGCTTCGTGTATATTCTGTCAGGCATTCACTTGCTACATATTCTGGTCGGGCTGATTCTACTGGGTATTGCTCTGACCGAAGCCCTGCGTCGACGGCTCTACGTTGATTCGTTTGTCTACAGCGTGAATCCGCCAAATCAATTGAAAATTCGCCTGCTGACCCTGTACTGGCATTTCGTCGACATTCTCTGGATTGGCCTTTTCCTTTTCCTGCTTATTCATCACGGTATCGACCTGCCCCTGTCGCTCTAAAAGCCGCATTGGGTACTAGCTGTCCTTGTACTGAGAAATCTATTCTGGCGGTAGTGTTGGCGTAGTGCCTTCTTCCGTTATTTGTTTGTGTATTTAGTTTTTAATTGATTCATGAAGAAAAACAAGCTTTGGCTGGGACTATGTCTGCTAAGCCTGACGGCATCGGCACAAACGCCCCCGGCTTCGACTCCATCAACCAAGTATGATGCGTTGACGCTGTTCAATCCAGTGTTCAACATGCAGCCGGGTACTGAATTTAGGACTGGTAGTGGCGCACCAGGGCCTCGCTACTGGCAGAACCGGGCCGATTATCAAATCGGCGTGACGCTCGACGAAGCGCAGAAAACCATCTCGGGTGAAGTAACGATCACCTACAAAAACAACTCGCCAGAATCGCTCAACTATCTCTGGCTGCAACTGGATCAAAATGCGTTTGCCGATACCTCACGAGCAACCAAAACGACACCGGTAACGGGTGGTCGCTTCGGTAATCAGGGGTTTGCCGGCGGTGTGTCGCTGAAGAGCGTGCAGGTCGAGCAGGGCAAGAATAAGTTTGCTGCTGTTCCTTACACGATTACTGATACGCGGATGCAGGTACGACTGTCTGAGCCAGTCAAGCCCGGTGGCGACGTGGTAAAAGTAAAAATTGCGTATTCGTTCGCTATTCCCGAATACGGTTCCGACCGGATGGGGCAGCTGAAGCGGAAAGACGGTGTCATCTACGAAATTGCGCAGTGGTACCCACGGATGTGCGTATATGATGACGTGCAGGGCTGGAACGTGCTACCCTACCTGGGCGCGGGCGAGTTTTACCTCGACTACGGGGACTATGAATACGCCGTTACGGTGCCCTGGGATCATATCGTGACCGGCTCCGGCGAATTGCTCAATCCGAACGACGTACTGACGAGTGAGGAAGTGAAGCGACTGGCGCAGGCGTCTCGCAGCGATAAAACGGTCATTATCCGGGGTAGAAACGAAGTGACGAATGCGAACACACGGCCAAAGCAGTCGGGTACGCTGACATGGCGCTTCCGTTGCCAGAACACCCGTGACGTAGCCTGGGCTTCGTCGAAAGCGTTTGTCTGGGATGCGGCTCGTATCAACCTGCCCAGCGGCAAAACGGCGCTTGCTCAGTCCGTATATCCTGCTGAAAGTGCAACCGATGATTCGTGGAATCGCTCGACAGAATACGTAAAAGGTTGTATCGAGTTTTATTCAAAGTATTTGTACGAGTACTCGTATCCTGTGGCAACTAACGTAGCGGGTGTCGTCGGTGGTATGGAGTATCCGGGTATCGTATTCTGTGATCACAAAGACAAGAAAGGCTCGCTCTGGAACGTAACGGACCACGAGTTCGGCCACAACTGGTTTCCGATGATCGTGGGTAGCAACGAACGGAAATTCCCGTGGATGGATGAAGGATTCAACACATTCATCAACACCCTGTCAACGGCTAATTTTAACAACGGCGAGTATAACAACGAACGCGGTACCATGCACGACGTGGCACCTGCCCTGTTTTATCCATCGGAGCCAATCATGACGATTCCTGATGTGCAGCAGCCTCGTGCCCTGGGTATCCTGGCGTACTACAAGCCCGGTATGGGTTTAAAACTGCTGCGCGAAGTGATTCTCGGCCCCGAGCGGTTTGATTATGCCTTCAAAAAATACGTGGATCGCTGGGCGTTCAAACACCCCATGCCACAGGATTTCTTCCGTAGCATGGAGAATGCAGCGGGTGAAGATCTGGGCTGGTTCTGGAGAGGCTGGTTCTACGAAACCTGGAAACTGGATCAGGCCGTGAAAGAAGTACGTTACGTCGACGGATCGGCAACCAAAGGCGCACTGATTTCGCTTGAGAACCTTGACCGACTGGCTATGCCGGCAACCGTTGAGGTAACCGAAGAAAACGGTAAGAAAGGTCGTGTTAACCTGCCAGTTGAAATCTGGCAGCGTGGAGCCACCTGGACGTTCCGCTACGACTCGACCTCGCCTGTGAAGTCGGTGGTACTTGACCCGGACGAAAAACTTCCCGACATCAACGAGAAGAACAATACTTGGACCAGCAACGCCCAGTAAGCTGGTTTGACAAAAAGAGGGGCAGCCAGAACCAGTTCTGGCTGCCCCTCTTTTTGTGTCACGCTGTCCTATTCCAATATCTGTGTCTTCACAGACCTATCTGCCTTAGCAACATAGTCATACCATCTAACGACTCCCAATCGACACACTTACGGAGTAGCAAGGGTAGTTTGTGAAGACACCTAAGTACAGGACAAAATTGACCGTGGGTTTTGTGAGACCAACTGTACAATTCGTAAACTTCTTGGTCTGTGAAGACACAGACCAAGAAGAGTAAATTCGTACTACGCTTCGATTAGCATGGCGCCGTATGAGTAGCCCCCACCAAAGACAGTGATAACGATGTGTTCGCCTTTTTTGAAGGTGTCCCAGTTTTCGGAGAGCGCGATGCCGCAGCCCGCACAACCCGTATTGCCGTACCGCTGAATGTTGGAAATTAACTTTTCTTCCGGTAGGCCAAGCGTATTCATCACGTTCCGTGAGATACGCAGGTTTGCCTGGTGGGGAAGTACATAATCAACATCCGCCAGGGTCAGACCGCACCGTTCCAGCACTTGCAGGCTAGCCTTGGGCATGTATTGACAGGCGTTGATGAATACGTCGCGACCGGCCGGCATGACAACGCCCCCGTCGATTGGTTTTAACACGACTGCGGTTGTCGCTTTGGCTGTGTGAGCCGCTCCCCCCGTCAACAAGGCTTTAATCTCAAAATCGCTGTCGTTCTGCCGTTCTTTGGTGATCAGCAGGGCCGCTGCACCATCGCCCCACAGATGGCCCGATATGGTGTCTCTATCGTTGTTGTATGCCGTATTGTGTTCGCTGACGATGACAAGAGCTCTCGTCGCTTTGTTCAGCGCGAAATAGCCTTCTACGACTTCGATAGCGTTGATGAGCGACGAACAGGCCGTCGAGATAGATACCACGGGGATATCAGCGATACCGAGTTCATGCTGTGCTTCGTGGGCCAGTGAAACGATTGTATCGTACGGGGTATACGTGGCGCCAACGATCAGATCAATGGTCGACAGGTCGGTTTTAGCCTGCAACGCCCGAACAACATCGAGCGTCATCGTATTTGTATTTTCTTCCGGAGCGGCTTTACGACGTTCTTCAATGCCGGTTCGCTCAATAATCCACTCGCTGGAGAGTCCATTGAGTTCGGTAAAGTGTTCGTTACTGATTACCTGCGTGGGCAGATAATGACTGACTGCGTGAATATACATTCTAGCCAAAATAGGTAAAGCAAAAGTAACCC
>JAKONH010000293.1 GCA_022702045.1 Spirosomataceae bacterium | reverse complement strand
CATCAGTTTTTCCTTCTTTTTGCTAACCATGACGCTGGGTCTCTACACCATGAAGAGACGCTTCAGTTATATACTGACTAGCATACTGCTCTTTATGGCGTATTACTTTATTAATAAACTACTGTATGCTCAGCAATTCAGACAGGCAATATAATCACGTTGATGAACACAACTGCGTACGATCGTACGCAGCCAGTGCTACGGATCGATGATCACATGAGATAAGCATCAATTCAACAACGTGCCCAGCTCAACTGAGGGAAGCTTACCGATAAATAAAAGCAGTTGACGATCAACGGATTAATGGCGAATTTAAACTGCACATTCGATGCAGCAATGCCAGTCTATAGCTACGAATTCGTCTCTAAACTGTATGATAATGATTAACAGGCAACCCCTGAAGCAGCTACTCGCTACTGCGGTAACTCTTGTTTTATTCCATACGGTAGCAGCGTACGCGCAGGTACCGCCCGCCAACAAATACGATACCTCATCTTATCCCGAAGACCGAAAAGCTATTGAACAGCTAAGCCGGAAAAATGACAGTACCCGGTTCAATAACGACGACTATATCGCTGTTGGGCCGGAAGGACGAATCTCATACGGCTTCGACGACTGGAAAAAAGGGTTTGTCGAAGAGGGCGCTACCTTCAAGTCGGTTAAACCGGTACCGGGCACCACAATCCTGCGCATTTATAACGGCGACGCAGCCGTAAAAAACATCGTCCTGGACGTTGTTTTCGCTACCACGAAAGGAGATTTCCCAATACGCGTTGCGCGAACGGAAACGTACATCAAGCAAAACGGTACCTGGTATTTTGTGGCCGGGCAAGGGACTCGAATTCTGTCCAAGGCAGAATACGATGAGCATATGAAGCGATAATGCACCAGCGAGCCAGACACGACGGACAAACTGCGGTACGCTGTTGTAGTTTCTTCTACCTAAGAAACTGATTGATTCCTTGGTATGGTATGCTACAATTGAGGCTAAGTTCTTTTCGCCGAGCCGCTCAGGCTAGTTATTTCATGCGGCATGATTAACTAAGTCCTGACAGTGCAGTAATTAAGTCTGGAAAGCGAGTTCACTGAACCATCAGGCAGGTGCCGGACTAGCGCCCTGGTACCCGCCGTTGCTGACGGAGTCCCCGGTCCTTCAGATTCCGGATCACATAGACCCCTCGTACGGATATAATGAAATAGCCATCGTTCTTGCCGGAATTACCCCGCTGTGCACCCGGCCGATTAGGCGGTAACCCAATCTCGGAACGACGATCAGACAGCGCAGCTGCCAGTGGACTCATCTGGCTAAAATCTGGGTACACCGTACTCAGATCGTCAAGATAATCACTCAGCACGTGCGTATACGTACCTTCTGCGTGCAGTTTCCATCGGTCATGACTATAGATCGGTAAACCGACGCCGTACCGGATAATCAGGGGAAGCCGGTTGTAGTCGACACCTTCCGTATGCAGCGATGCCAGATCATAGCTCTTACCCTGATACCTGGCTCTTGGCGACATATGCGTCAGGCCCACACCCGCTAATACGTACGGACTATGTGCATGAGTGCGGTGGTTCGCCGGCCAAAGATCAATTTGTGCGCCAGCCCACACGTCGGGGTTCAGGCTATGAAACGACAGGTTATTATAGTCGATACGGGTGTGCTTGTGACTTCCGTAGATGTAGTACAGCTGCGCTTCGGCACGCAGTACCACCCGGGTCGACAGGCGGTAAGCACCCGACAGGGCTATGGATGCCCCCAGCCGCAGGTGTGCCAGATTACCGGGTTCGTTCATGTCGCCGGTATACCGGGTTGTTCCGATGCTGGCGGACCCCAGCCACGTGCGGGGTTCTTCCTGATAGATAGCTGTTTTCTGGGCGATTACGGATTCCGAAACACACAGTCCGGCCAGCCCGACATAAAGCGGAAGTAGATACGTAAACAATTGATGGTCGCGTTACGGTGAGAGACTTGACCATCAATGTAAACGTTATACTTCTTTCATGTTTTCGATTTCTTTTTAAACGGTCAATGCATGACTCACCATCGCCCTTGCACAGACAAATTCCTGTCTTTCAATACTATACTGAAGTTCGTCCGTCAATATACTAGGCAACCAGCTTATCAATTAGCATCGCTAGTTCACGGTCAAGACTAGTAACCGTGTTCCCGGCATCGTGCGTTGTCAGCCTGATAGTAACGCTGTTGTAGACGTTCGACCACCATGGGTGATGATCCATCTTCTCAGCGGCCAGGGCCACGCGGGTCATGAAGGCAAACGCTTCCGAGAAATCGGCAAACGTAAAATCACGTACTAACTGGTTATCTTCTTCGCGCCACATTGCGGTAGTCAGTTTACGGTAGTCGCTCCTGATCGGATCACTGCGTGATCCAGCCAACCCGACAGTTTCTACTTTAGTACGGTGATAAAACCCTTGTACAGGGCAGAAATGGGCGTTACCAAGCGAATCTGGTAGGTGTATATACCCGGCTCAACAACCTGCTCGTGGTACGTTCCGTTCCAGGCGGTAGCATACCCCGTCGATTGAAACATCAATTCACCCCACCGGTTATAAATGGCTACCTGACAGTCGGAAAAAGCCAGCGCATTCTTCACATCCCACACATCGTTTATACCATCACCATTTGGACTGAATGCGTCGGGAATATACAGCCAGTCGACCAGTTCGACAACGGTTTCGGCGGTGGCCGTGCAGCCCGCTTCGTCGGTAGCTTGTACGCGATAGGTAGTCGTCTGCTCGGGTGAAGCCCAAGGTTGTCCTGTAGCGGGGTTGTCCAGTCCTGTTGGGGGCGACCAGTCGGCCCGCACCACCGGCCTGTCTGGCTGCGGTATCAGCTGCACGCGGCTACCACGAACGACCGGATAATGAACCGGCAGCTGTAGCTGAAGGTCGTCGGCGACGCCCACCCAGCGCTCGGCCGCCCCTGAACACCCGTCGGACGAGCGAATGGTGTAGCTTACCCGATGACGCCCCAGGCCAGCCTTGTCGGGGTTAAATAGGTTCCCGTCCACACCCGGTCCGGCGTACGTCCCTCCGGCGGGAAAGCCTTGCAAGGCAACCGCCGTACGGTTCGCACCACAAAACGGCGGTATTGAATCAAGTTGCGCCAGCGGGCGGACATACCGTTGCAACGTGACGCGATTTGAGACAACGGAACAGCCAGCAGGCGTCGAAATGCTGACCTGATACGTGCCGGCGTTGCGGGTAACCAGCCGATTACCCGCAACGGTCTGATCGGGTAGCCATCGATACTGATAGCTGCTTCCCTGAGCCGCCAGCAGCACCACCGAATCACCTTCGCAAAACGACGTAGCCGAGGGCTGTAACCGGGCGTCGGGACGTGGGGAAGTCGCTACCGTCAGTGTATCTGCCTGGGTACACCCCGCCCCGGCTACGGTCACCGAAACAATGTATGTACCGGCTTGTACGGTCCGCACCGACGGCTGTTGTTCGGCTGACAGTAGCTGCCCGTTTCGACTCCAGTGGTAGCTTACACCGGTCAGCGCATTCGTTTTCAGCGTCACCGTATCGCCTTCGCATAGTACGGGTCGACTTGCCGTCAGGTCGACCATAGGTAGTGCTACCCGGTTGACCTGTACACCTTTCGACATTGTGTCGCTGCCGCAACTGGTTTTGTAGCTTCGGACTACGGTATACACGCCACTTTGGGTAGCTGTTAGCGAGTACGACGTCATACCCGCCAGTCGGGTTCCGTCTTTTTGCCACTGATAGGCGTATTGCGGATCGTTGTCGACCGTTAGCAAGACGGTCTGCGCGGAGCAAATACTGATTGTTTCGGCCGGCTGGCCGTTAAAACGGATGCTGGCAACGGGCGGTTTACGCGGAGAACAGTCGATAACGGGCAATTGGAAATCCCGTCGGATCAGCCCGATTCGCAGGCCGTTTCGATACTCCTCGACCTGAACCGAAAAAAGGAATATACCTTCCCGCGATGCCTGTACGCTCAGCATACCCGTCTGCGGATTTATACGTAGGGGTGGGTTGCCGGGGATTGCATTCCGGGCGCTGTAACCACTGGCCCACGCAACCTCCGGATAACTCGCCTTGGGTAGTCCATCTGCAACAATCTGTTGGGCAGTCGTGTAGCCTTGCAGGGGCGTTACCAGACTGTAGCGCAGCTCATCACCGTCAGCGTCGGTAGCCCCCAGATCGAAAGTGAACGGTTTGTTCAGACAGATATAGGCTCCGTTGGGCAGCGCAAACGTTGGCGACGAGTTTATGACGGCAGCGGCATTACGCTGCATGGCCGGAAACTCCATGTACATCGCCATGCCCAGCCCGGTAGGTGTCGCCACATTAATGGCGGCATTATTACGGCAACACCGTTCCCAGACCATGTAATAGCCGTCCGGATCGGTGTATTGGGTAATATCGAACTGGTAGTCGCTATAGTAAAGCGCCTGCGTCGTCCGCAGGTTGAGTTGCGTCGCGCAGGCTTCGTTATCGTAAATCAGGGGAGTTGTCTGGCGCAGGTCGACCTGCTTCTTATCGATCAGTATTGGGTTGCGCTTACGGAAGATAAGCACCGTGATAACGGCGTCCTGATTCCCCGATTGCAGTGCGGCTGTTTCCCAGTATTGTGTCAGTTGTATGCGGTAATAGCCCGGCTTGCTCTTGTCGAGCGCAATCAGACTGATATCCCCCCCAACAATGTGCGTCGCCCAGGTTATAATGGGCCAGCAGACCAATACCAGAATAATAGACAGCCGATGCATACCGTGAGCAGAACAAGCATCAGCCGCGCACGGGCCAGCTGACTCTTTGTCAGGTAATTATAACCAGCCCAGGCGTGACAATCCAGCTATTATATAATCGATTCGGGTTTTCTTTCTAAATGGGAAGTGTTTATACCTGTTGCCACTTACTCCGCTTCCTCGCTATTGTTTAGCTTAGCCAGCAAATTGTAGGCACCGCTCACAACGACTGGCGTTTTAGCAACGTCAATGGCAGCGGGCAATGTCACGGCGACATAGCCTCTTTCCCGCACGCCGGTCGTCACGGCGACCTGCTGAAATGCATACGAGCCGTTGGTCTTGTTCTCCAGCACATACACGTAGCTCTTGCCGCCAAAGCTGACAACAGCAGCTTCGGGCAGCGTGGAAAGCGCCCGGTTTTTTACGTCGACCTGCGCCGAGATGTAG
>JAKONH010000290.1 GCA_022702045.1 Spirosomataceae bacterium | reverse complement strand
GTCGGACCCGCGGATGCGAATGCCCGTGTAGCCGACGCCCGCTCCCGCATCAGAGGTCGTTACAATAGATGGCGTAAAGTTGAGCAACTGCGGAATGTCCTGCCCCAGGTTCAGCTTGTCGAGATACTGACGGCTAACATCCGTGTATGCAATCGCCGACTTCTGATTAGCTCGTGTCGCGCTAACAACTACCTCGTCGACCGCCACGGCTGATCTAGCCAACTGAATTGTAACCGGTGTTAATGAGGCCGGGTCGACAGTTTGCGTTACGGGTTGGTAGCCAAGCAGTGACACGCGTATGGTAACAGAACCCGCTTTAACGTCTGTGAGCCGAAACGTTCCGGAAGGATCGGTCAGTGTTCCTTTGAACGTACCGTCGATCGTGACGGCTGCACCCGGCAGCGGCCCCGACCCGTCGCTTTCGCGTACTGTTCCCGAAATAACGAACTGTGCCCGTGCCGATAGGATCGATACGCTGCAACAGGCAATCAGTAAAGGTAGAAATGTCTTTCCTTTCATAGAAAAAAGCATACCGATAGGCCAAGGGGCCTAACCTACCTTTAGTGTACACCAGTAAATAGTGAATGATGTCCAGTTCCCTTCGCCGGCATTACCCGAAGCAGGTTCAATGGGTATAATCTCAGCCCGTTTTGTTAAGGCACCCCCTGTAAGATTAATACGAAGTTAAGCGAATTTAACAAAACAAGACCTATCGATCGTCGTTAGTCAAATAAACCAGTTACGCCTAGTATGAATGAGTTTGATTTGGTCGTGCTGACCGCAGACATGGATAATGGTCGGCTTAAAGAGGGTGATGTTGGCACGATTCTTACAGTATACAGCGAAGGGAAAGCGTTTGAAGTAGAGTTTGTTACGCTGACAGGCGAGGCTGTCGCTGTCGAAACGTTGCTGCCCCATCAGATTCGGGCCGTGCGATCGTCGGAGATGCTGACTACCCGCGATCTGGCCATGCTCTCGTAAGTAGATGCCTGCGTAAATTGCCCGCGTAAAGTTTTGACAGTTACGCTTTTCCACTCACACAAATATTTCTACTTTTGCAGTCCAAATTGCAAACAAATGAGCAAAAAGAACAGCGGGTTGGATTTTCTGGAAGATCCCGACGCACTAGAGGGACGGTTTGAAGAAGTCGGCGATTATTTTCAGCAGAATCAGAAAATCATACTGAGCGTGCTGGGTGTCATCATATTGGCCGCCGTTGGCTTCATCGGGTATAAGTTTTATGTGAGCAGTCAGGACGAAACGGCGCAAGCTGAGCTGTTCCCGGCTGTTTATCAGATCGAATCTGACTCACTGAAAAAGGCGCTGAACGGCGATGGGAAAACACCCGGCCTGCTGTCGGTTGCCGATAACTACGGCGCTACCCCCGCTGGTAACCTGGCTGAGTTTTACGCTGGTGTCGGTCTGTTAAAAGAAAACAAATACGACGAAGCGATTGAGCACCTGAAAAGCTTCAGCTCGTCGGATCTGTTGGTACAGGCGCGTGCCTACGCCCTGATCGGTGATGCGTACATGCAAAAGAAAAGTTATGACGACGCGATCGATTACTACCAAAAAGCAGCCGACTACAAATCGAATAAATTCTTTACGCCCGGTTATCTGACTAAACTGGCCATTGCGTACGAGCAGGCCAAGCAGAACGATAAGGCAATCGACACATACAATCAGATTATCGAAAAATACAGTCAGTCGTCAGAAGCTGCCAACGCCCGAAAATACAAGGCGTTGCTGGAGTCTACGGGTGGTCAGTCGTAGATCATACTGATAAATCAGTACAGCAAGGGACAGAACCGACCGGGTTTTGTCCCTTTTTCTTAACCGTATAGTTTTGTCCGTCTTCCTAACAGACGATTAATTATGGCTTCTGAATTAAAAAATCTGAGTGTTTTCAGTACGAGCGAACTGCCTGACGTCAGCTACCGCCGATTTGCCATTCTGGTTTCAGAATGGAATACTGATGTTACGGAAGCCTTGTTTCAGGGCGCGTACGATACATTGATCCAGTATGGGGTGAAACCTGACCATATCGTTCGGGGTAGTGTACCGGGCAGTTACGAACTAAGCCTGGCTTCCCTATGGTTTGCGCAGCGCGACGATATCGATGCAGTTATCGCCCTGGGTTGCGTCATTCAGGGCGAAACTAAGCACAACGACTACATCAACAATGCCGTTGCGCAGGGGCTGACGAACGTTAGCCTGAAAACAAACAAACCTGTCATCTTCGGCGTACTGACACCCAATGATCAGCAACAGGCGCTTGATCGGGCAGGTGGCAAGCACGGTAACAAAGGCGATGAAGCGGCCATTACAGCCATTAAAATGCTCGGCCTACAAAAGCAGGTATACAGCTTTCAATTTAAATGATAGAATCGTAAATGACTGAATGATTGAATTTTCTGGTCAATCATTCAGTCCCAATCATTCACTAATTCAATCCTCATGCAAGTCTGGAAATTCGGCGGTACGTCTGTCGGCAAGCCCGAGCGTATGCGCTCCATCCGTAACCTGATTACTGCCGATAGCACACGGAAGATCGTGGTGCTATCGGCTCTGTCTGGCTCTACCAATGCGTTGCTGGCTATTGGCGAGTCGTTGAAAACGAGTAACGACGATGACGCTACTACGAAAATCGATGCCCTGAGAGCGCATTATGATACGTTCGTGTCTGAGCTGTATGCTACTGAAGCGGGTAAGGCAGCCGGTCTGCAGATAATCGAAAGTGAGTTTTCGTTTATTCGGTCGCTGGCGGGTATTAAGCCGTTTACGGTGAAGCAGGAAAAGGAGTTGGTAGCGGAAGGTGAACTGCTCAGTACGCAGTTGTTCCAGGCTTATCTGGTGGAGGAAGGCGTGGCGTCGACATTGCTGCCCGCGCTGGATTTCATGCGAATCGATGCCGATAACGAACCCGAAATTCAGGTAACGGAGCAGATTCTGGCCGAGATGCTGCCCGCTCACGACGATAAACAGATCATCGTGACGCAGGGCTTTATCTGCCGGAATCCACGTGGTGAAGTCGATAATCTGAAACGGGGCGGTTCAGATTATACAGCATCGTTAATCGGTGGCGCGGTGCGGGCCGACGAAATTCAGATCTGGACCGACATTGACGGGATGCATAACAACGACCCACGTATCGTGAAGAATACCTTCCCGGTTCGTGAGCTGACGTTCGATGAAGCGGCCGAGCTGGCTTACTTCGGTGCTAAAATTCTGCATCCATCGACCATCACCCCGGCCCGGATGTTTGGCGTACCGGTTCGACTGAAAAACACGATGGAGCCGGCTGCACCCGGTACACTCATCGCTGACCGGACATCCAGCGAAGTGTTCAAAGCAGTAGCTGCCAAGGATGGTATTACGGCCCTGTACATTCACTCGACCCGTATGCTGAACGCCTACGGTTTCCTGCGCCGGATTTTCGAAATTTTCGAGAAGTACAAAACGCCGGTCGACATGCTGGCAACTTCGGAAGTCTCGGTGTCAGTAACGATTGACAATACGGAGCGGATTCAGGAAATTTCGGAAGAGCTAAGTGCCTTCTGTACGTTAGAGGAGCCTGACTACGACCAAACGATTATCTGCGTTGTTGGTAACTTCAGCGCTGATAACGAAGGTGTTGCACTGAAGGTGTTTAAGGCGATGGAAAACATCCCCATTCGAATGATTTCGTACGGCGGTACAGAAAGCAACCTGTCGCTGCTGGTGCACAGTAAGTACAAAGTCGACGCGCTGAACGCCCTGAACGACGGTTTGTTTGCCCGATAGAACGAGTTAAGCCACTCCCGCCCATGACCGACGAACAGTTTTTGAGCGAAGTGAAACGTACCGTGCTGGCGATTGACCTACTGGCTGAAGTCTGGCTGTTTGGGTCGCGCGCTCGTGGCGACTCCCGCCCCGACTCCGATTGGGATTTTCTGGTGTTGACAAACAAGACGACCAGGAGTTGAAGCGATCGGTACAAAGCAGCCTGTTTGACATAGAGCTGAGTTCGTCTAATGTGATCGATACTGTCATTCATGCGAAACGGGCTTGGGGGAGCGATTACGGTGCAACCCCTCTTTACCGGCGCGATGGCAGACAACTATGAGCCGCACGAAGGAGGATTTGGTTAACTATCGGATTGAGCGCGCTTATAAAACCCTGAGCGAAGCCCAAACGCTGGCTGCTTCAGGTCACTGGAACGTCGTTGCGAATCGGTTGTATTACGCCCGCTTCTACGCTGTGTTGGCCCTGTTGGCCCGAAACGACGTAGATGCCTATACCCACAAGGGTGTGAAAGGAATGCTAGGCCAGCATTTCATTCGATCAGGAATGATTGACGTTATGTGGGGTAAGCTATACCAGCAACTGTTCGACAACAGAAACAAACCGGACTACGAAGATTTTATTGAGTTTGACGAAGAGAAGGTGGGGATGTTTTTAACAGACGGCAGTCAGTTTATCGATATTATAACCCCACTGGCTAAACCACAGACATAATGCTTCAACTTACCTATATCCGCGAGAACCGGGAGGCTGTACTCGCCGGACTTGCCAAACGTCATTTTGCCAACGCCGATACTATTATCGATGAGGTGCTGGCACTTGATCAGCGACGGCGCGATACACAGCGTGACCTCGATGACACACTGGCACAGTCGAACGCGAAGGCCAAAGAAATTGGTGCGTTGATGAAAGCCGGGCAACAGGCCGAAGCGAACGCAGCCAAAGACGAAGTAACTAAGCTGAAAGTAAAGTCTAAGTTGAAAGAGTCGGAACTAAGAGAGATCGAACAGCAGCTGCAAAGTGTGCTCGTGACAATTCCGAATGTTCCGCATAGCAGCGTACCTCAGGGCCGTGCCGCCGAAGACAATGAAGTTGTGCTGGAGCACGGCGAAAAGCCAGCGCTGTACGATGGGGCTCAACCGCACTGGGAGCTGATAAAAAAGTACGGCCCCGACGGTGGTCCATTGATCGACTTCGAACTGGGCGTCAAGATCACCGGCGCTGGTTTTCCTGTCTACAAAGGTAAAGCCGCCCGGATTCAGCGGGCAATGATCAACTTCTTCCTCGATGAAGCGCTGAAAGCCGGCTATGTCGAAGTGCAGCCGCCGATTGTCGTCAATGAAGAGTCGGGTTTTGGGACGGGTCAGTTGCCCGACAAAGAGGGGCAGATGTACTTCATCAATGAAGAGAAGCTGTACATGATCCCGACGGCCGAAGTACCCATCACTAACCTGTACCGCGATGTTATTGTACCGGAAGGACAACTGCCGATAAAAAATACGGGTTATACGCCCTGTTTCCGGCGGGAGGCCGGGTCGTGGGGGGCGCATGTACGGGGTCTTAACCGACTGCATCAGTTCGATAAAGTAGAGCTGGTGCGCATCGAAAAGCCCGAAAATTCGTATGCTGCACTTGAGGAGATGAGCCAACACGTACAATCGCTGCTGCAAAAACTGGAACTGCCCTATCGTGTGCTTCGGCTGTGCGGGGGCGATATGGGCTTTACGTCGGCGCTCACGTACGATATGGAAGTGTGGTCGGCGGCTCAGCAACGGTGGCTGGAGGTTAGCTCGGTGTCGAATTTTGAGACTTACCAAGCCAACCGGCTCAAGCTACGAACAAAGGATAGTACCGGTAAGATGCAACTCCTGCATACGCTGAACGGCTCGGCGCTGGCCCTGCCCCGTATCTTGGCATCGATTCTGGAGAACAACCAGACTGCTGAGGGGATTCGTATTCCTAGTGTGCTTGTGCCTTATTGCGGTTTTGATCGAATCGATTAATTATAAGCCCAAACGGTTTTTAGACCCGTTTGGGCTTATAATCAGCAATCGCAGGAGTAATTTGCATAACCGGGATAGTTGGGTGACAGCTTCCCGCTCAAGCTTACGACTCGATCGAGTGGTATCTGTTCACCATTACCAAGCTCAAGGTATTCGACACCACCCTGCTCAACATGGCGTTTCAGCAATGCGTCGGTTTTAATGAATTCGCTGAGATCAGTCAGGTACTCGATCCGGACAAACTTGCCGGGGACGATCGCTTCGCGAAAAGCAGCTTCCTGTGTGTTCAATTCAGATCGATTCGTTTCCATATATATCAAACAGCAAACGCGCCCCGGTAGTGCCGGAGCGCGTTTGCTGTTTGATAAAAAAGCTGATTAGTAACCAACCGTTTCCAGCTGAGTCTGAAACTCGCGCAGGATGGTTTCTTTCATCGCAATCTTCCGCTTCTGCGTGTTGATTTTATTCAATACCTGCTTGTCGGCATCGTTGTTCGGGTCGAGACCATCGGCATCCTGTAGGGCAAACTGAAGATCGTTTTTCTCCCGTTTCACCAGGTACTCCATTTCGCGGATTTTTGTCCGGATCTGTTCTGGCTTGCTCTTCATGTCGAAAGCCGGATATTTCCGTGTCAGGACACGACCGAGGTAGCTTAGCTCAAAAATCTTGTCGCAGGCAGCCCGGAACCGATCGTTGAGGGTCTTATCCTGCATTTTGAACGGCACTTTGACCTCTTTCCAGCTATTGAGCAGGACTTTGGCCCGTTCGGCAGCCGCGAAGATGTCATCCTGTTTCGATAGCGCTTCGGCTTCGTCGGCCATTTTCATCTGCGCTTCGATCCGTGGGTCGATCTTCTTCTCGATCACAATGCCCTTCGCGTCGTTGTACTTCGCGTAGAACATGGTCGTGGCTTTCTTAAACTGCTTGTACAGCTTGCCGCTTTTCTTGATCGGAACTTCACCCACCTGCTTCCAGGCATTGTTGAGCTTACGAACTTCCTGAAACGCTGCATCGAGATCACCTAGCCGGTTAGCGCGGAAAGCTAGTCGGATAAGTTCGTCGTACTTATCGAGCCGCTCCTGAATGATTTTGTTCTGCTCGTTGAAGAATTCCCGACGACGCGTGAAGAACCCATCAAGCAACGCTTGGAACTCGTTGACGACTTCCGTCTCGATAGACTTATCGACCGGTCCGGTTTTTATCCACTTGGTCTTGATTTCCTGCAGCGCATCTGCCGTTTCGCGCCATTGCGTGCTGTCGACCAGTGTGGCGGCTTCGGCGATCAGCGCCCGTTTGATTTCCAGATTTTTGAGCTGGTTAACGGTGATCAGGTCGGCCAGAATAGCTTCCTGCGCGTCGAGTCGATCGAGCAGTGGAGGGAAATCACCGAGGGCGTCAAACTGAATCAGTTTCTTCCGGAGCTGCGTCAGCTTCGTCAAATAAGACCCTTTGTTCTGAGCTTCGTCAATGTCCTTTTCAAGCTGACTTACTTTGTTTTCGGCGATGATAAAGCGGTTTTTGAAGTAATCGAGCGCTTCTTGCTCGGTGCGTTTTACTTCGCCAATCTGCCGGTCTTCATATTCCAGGTAGCCCTTTAAAAA
>JAKONH010000284.1 GCA_022702045.1 Spirosomataceae bacterium | reverse complement strand
AGCAGGATTATACCGCCCCTCGTGATTTACCGGTTAGTGCGTCTTATTCCAACGGTATGAAAACTGTATTGATCTCGGCCTACGCGTGCATTCCCGGTCAGGGCTCCGAAGAAGGAACCGGCTGGACCTACGCGTCGACACTCAGCCAAAACGGGTATCGTGTCCACTGCCTAACCAAGAAAGATGGTCAGTCGGTAATAGATCCCATACTAGCCTCCGGTCAGTATCCCAATCTGACGGTCCATTATGTACACGTTCCCGACTGGGTCAACGCATTTTGCAGTAAGGGACTGATCGGAATGTATTTTCACTACATCTACTGGCAATGGGCCGCTTCAACCGTCGCATTGGCACTGGATAAAACAGACCCGATCGATCTGGTACACCACGTTTCGTACGGCAGTATTCAGCTGGGAAGTTTCATGTACCGGCTCAATAAACCGTTTGTGTTCGGGCCGGTAGGTGGTGGGCAACGGGCGCCCAAGTCGCTAAAACGCTATTTCGGCAGTTTCTGGACGCGGGAATGGATGCGCGATTGGGTGGGTACGCTGCTGCAGTACGTCAATCCCGCCTTCTACCGAACGGTACGTCAGGCCGATCAGTTGATCGTTACCAATCTCGACACGCTCCGGCTGGCGCGTACGCTGCGGCCAACGGCTCCGGTCGAACGCATCTGGGACGCTAGTCTGAGCCGGACGTTTCTGCCGGCCGAGCCTGTTCAGCATACGCCTGGCTCGACGCTTAAACTGCTGTGGGTCGGTCGGCTGTTACCCCGCAAAGCGCTTGAACTAACGATTCAGGCACTCGGTCAGGTTAACCCGGCGATCCCCGTCACACTGACGATCGTCGGTGGCAAGGGCGAAATGGTCGACCACGTACCGAGCTACCTGGAACGCTACGGGGTAACCGACAGAGTCGATTGGGTGGGGCACGTTACGTTTCAGCAGGTAAAGGACTACTACGAGCAGTCGGACGTTTTTTTCTTTACCAGCCTGCGCGATTCCTGTCCGCATCAGTTGCTGGAAGCGATGGCCTATTCGCTACCGGTCGTAACGCTGAAGCTGCACGGCCAGGCCGAACTTGTCGATGATTCGACCGGCATCCGCGTATCGGTCGGTACGGAGGAGCAGGTTGTAGCGGATCTGGCGCGCGCGATTGAGTGGATGTACTACCACCCGGCCGAGCGGCTCGCGATGGGGCAGGCAGGTTACGATTTTGCCCAAACGCAGCTTTGGGACACCAAAATTCGCCTGTTTACCGACCGTATTTACCCGGCTATACTAAGTGAACCGGCCGTACTGGCCGAACATGACTAGCGACAACACCATACCTATCCCACCCCTAGCGTCGGCAATCGGCACCGCAACAGCCTTGCTTCAGTTGCCGATCATCGATACGTATTCAGAAATCGCCTGCCCATCGACGGATTATGCGCTTTCTTCCTCTACTCCCTCTTGATAACCAGCGTTATGAAAAAGATTCTTATCTCTGCCTATGCCTGCATACCCGACCGAGGGTCTGAGGAAGGCAATGGATGGAACTACTCCTCAATCATCAGTAAACAGGGCTATAAAGTCTGGTGTATCACCCGCGATATTGGCAAACAACAGATTGAGGAGAAGCTGGCTAAATACCCGAATCCAAATCTGACCTTTGTGTACGTGACGGTACCCAAGTGGATCGACAATGCGTATTACAAAGGCCTGTTCGGTCTGTATTTTCACTACATCTACTGGCAGTGGTCGGCTTCGAAAACAGCGCTAGCGCTCAACAAACAGCATGGCTTCGATCTGGTGCATCACGTCAGTTACACCAGCCTGCAAATGGGCAGCTTTCTCTACCGCCTGAAAAAACCCTTCATCTTCGGGCCGGTGGGGGGCGGGCAGGAAGCGCCGGCTTCGTTTCGACACTACTTCAAGGAGTTTTGGCTGAAAGAACAGCTGCGTTCGGCTGTCAGTAACCTCATGCTGCGTTTTAATCCGGGCTGCTACGAGTCGGTACGTCGGGCCGATTATGTACTGTCCTGGAATGAAGACACCAGCCGGATGATTCACAAACTCGGCCGCACACGGGCCGTCGACAAGGTGTTCGGTGGTATCGACAAAAACTTTATTCCGGCCGAACCCATGCACCGCCCCTCGCGGGATGTCCTCGAACTGATCTGGGTCGGTCGGCTGATGCCCCGCAAAGGGCTGGAACTGACTTTACATGGCCTGAGTCGCGTTAACCCGACCTGTCACGTGCATTTCACTATCGTCGGTGATGGCGAAATGGGAAAGTATGTGGCGGAATACATCGAGAAATACAATTTGCAACAACGGGTAACCTGGGTGGGCAAGGTTCCCTACACGGAACTACGGTCGTACTACGCCAACGCCGATGTGTTTTACTTTACCAGCCTGCGCGATACCGGGCCGGGGCAGTTAATGGAAGCGATGGGCTACACACTGCCCGTCGTGACGCTGAACCTACACGGCCAGGCTGAACTTGTCGATGATTCGACCGGTATCCGCGTCCCGGTCACCGACCCCGAGACCGTAGCTAACGAGCTGGGCAAGGCCATCGAATGGATGTACTATAACGAAGAGAAGCGCCTGGAGATGGGGCTCAATGCTTACCATTTTGCCCGAGAGCAGTGCTGGGAAAAAAAGATCAACCGGCTGTTGCACACGTATTACGACGCGCTGCTCAAACTCGAACCTGTGAATTAAGCGGCTACATCGATTATCCGCTACCTACGTAAACAACAAAGCCGTTTCGGTTATGCACATTGCCATCGCTGCCCCCATTGCCACCGCCGACCTGCTGGTTGATCTGGACCCGGCCGTCAGACGTTCGTTTCCGGAGGGACGGTCCGAA
>JAKONH010000272.1 GCA_022702045.1 Spirosomataceae bacterium | reverse complement strand
ATTTCGCACAGAGTCGTTAAGCCCCGTACTGCCGATGGTACTGCTGTCACAAGCGGGAGAGTAGGTAGGTGCCACCTGAAGAAAAGAGCCGAGCCGGTCAGCGCAAGTTGACCGGCTCGTTGCGTTTACAAGATAGTGGTATACACTGAGGCCAACTTGCTTACGATTTTTTGAGTAATTACTACTGCCTGAAAAAGTATAATTTGTTATGATAGTAACATGAAATACATGTTAGATACTGCAGGTTATATCTGTAAACATACACGGCATAAATAGTACAATTCTAAGTTATTACTCAATCATTGAGAGAATAGATGGAAAATCGAACGTATATTAGAGGTGGGCATTAAAAGAATATTATAATTCTAAAATAATTTAATAAAGACGAATATATTTGCTTTAAATTTAATGATAGCGGAATAATATAAGGGCAAACTACATGGAAGTATATGGTAAACCGCTGTCCCTCAACGAAAGGAAGAAAATTCAATTGAGGACTTAACCCAACAACTATAACCAATGAAGCAGCGTACCCGATGGTCTGCCATAGAATGCTGTATGCCGAATCGTAAACAACGATATGGTTTAGCAAACAAAACAGCAAGAAAACAGGACAATCGGCTCTATTAGTAAGTTCAGATGAATTTGCACAAAACCAATTATCAAATGTCTATGAAATTAACAGTACAAAGAACCTTTTCGAGGGCTTTGCTTATGTTGGGAGCCCTACTCCTCCTAACGGTATCGTCATTTGCTGCTGATCAGATCATCACTGGTAAAGTACGCGACGAGAAAGGAAATGAATTAGCCGGTGCAACCGTGACAATTAAGGGTACGAGTAAAGGTACCAACACTGATGCAGAAGGTAATTACCGGATCAACGTAACAAGTGCTGAAGACGTACTGGTGTTCTCGTACATCGGTTACGGTAAAGAGGAAATTATCGTTGGTAGCAAAACGGTCATCAACGTTAAGCTTAATCCGGGTGATGCAACGCTGAACGAAGTTGTCGTAACGGCTCTAGGCGTATCGAAAGACGCTCGTAAGATTGGTTATGCTGTGACAACGGTCGACGCTTCTCAGTTTACGAAAGCCCGCGAAACAAACATTGGTAACTCGCTGGCCGGTCGGGTAGCTGGTTTGAACGTAAAAGGAACGAACAGCGGCCCTGGTGGAACCGCCAAAATTTTAATGCGGGGTATGCCTAGTATGAACTCGGCCGGTTCTCCACTGATCGTTATCAATGGTGTACCAATGGATAACACGCAGCGGGGTAGTGCCGGTGAGTGGGGTGGCGCTGATGGTGGTGATGGCCTGGGTAACCTGAACCCGGACGATATAGAAACGATGACGGTCTTGAAAGGGCAGTCAGCATCAGCTCTGTATGGTGCGCGGGCTTCGAACGGCGTTATCCTGGTAACGACCAAGAAAGGCAAAAAGGGTGATTTCGCAGTTGATTACAACATGAACCTGACGACGGATCAGCCTGTAAACTTTACCGATTTTCAATATCAGTATGGGCAGGGGCAATACGGGCAGAAACCAGCTACCGTTGATGCTGCACAGCAGTCGGGTCGGTATAGCTGGGGTGCTAAACTAGATGGTACGAACGTTATCCAGTTTGATGGTAACCAGTATCCTTACGTCGCTCAGCGGAATAACATCAAGAATTTTTACCGCATGGGTTCCAACTTCACCAATACCGTGTCGGTAACAAAAGGTGGAGACAATGGCTCGTTCCGTTTATCGCTGTCGAACCTGTCGAGCCAGGCAATCATCGACAATAGTGGTTTGGGTCGTAAAACGATCAACTTCACGGCTGACCAGAATATCACGTCGAAACTGAGCTTTAGCATATTGGCTAACTACATCGACGAGCGCGTTAAAAACAAGCCAATCCTGAGCGATGGCCCAATGAACGCCAACAACGGTTTGCTACTGGCAACCAATATTGACGAGCGTATTCTGGCACCGGGCTTCAATCCAACGACAGGACGGGAAATTGTATTTAGTGACGACAACTACGTGACGAACCCATACTTCGTGACCAGTCAGTTTGTCAACAACGTCGATCGGAAACGCTTGATCTCGATGGTATCGACCAAATACCAGTTTGCGGAATGGATTTACGCGCAGGCACGGGTTGGCTATGACAACTCGAACGACCGTATTTTCAAAGTTACGCCCTGGGGAACGGCTTATTCGATCAGCTCAAGCCCCAAAGGACAGGGTGGCCTGGATGAATTGTCGAACGCACAGCGTACAGAATTGAACATCGACGGATTACTTGGCATCAACAAAAGCATCACGTCAGATATCTCGGTCAATGCTATCCTGGGTGGTAACATTCGAAAAAACAACTACGAAAAGCTGGGTATCAACGGTAGCCCATTCGTACTGCCTTATCTGTATAGCTACAATAACGTAGTAAACTACAACCGGACGTATGAGGTAGCAAATACGCAGGTTAATTCGGCGTACTACAACATCGATCTGGCGTACAAAAACTTCCTTACGTTGAGCACTACGGGTCGCTACGATGCATATTCTACGTTGCCAAGCGCCAACCGCGCCATCTTCACGCCATCGGTAACAGGTGCGCTCGTATTCAGTGATCTTGTCAGCATACCCAAACTGAGTTTTGGTAAACTGCGGGCATCGTATGCTATGACGAGCGGTGAACCAACGACAGCTTACGGAACCAGCATTTATTACGGTGTTGGTAACTCGATCAATGGTGTGGCAACGGGTAACTTCACAGACCGGTTACCAAACCTGTTCCTGAAGCCGTTTACGAAAACTGAACTTGAACTAGGTCTTGAACTTCGGTTCTTCGGTAGCCGACTGGGCTTCGACGTAGCGTATTATACGCAGGAAACGCACAATGAGATCATGCCGGCCAATTACAGCTGGTCGACGGGTTATTCGAGTGGTGTAGTCGGAACGGGCTCGGTACAAAACAGAGGGCTGGAAGTGCAGATCAATGGTACACCCATTCGAAATTCGAAACTGACCTGGAATACGTCGTTGAACCTGACGTCGGTTCATAATAAAGTGCTCCACACTGATGCTAACGATAACACGATCACGCTGGGCTCGAACCGGGCTACGCTGGGTAACGCTGTGACAGCATTCGTGGTTGGTCAGTCTGGACCGCAGATCCGGGCGTACGATTACCAGTACTCGGCTAACGGGCAGATCGTGGTCGATCAGTCAGGGCTTCCAGTTCGGGGTGAGCTGATCAATATGGGTACGGTTCTGCCAACCCTGTACGGTGGTCTGAACAATGAATTTATCTTGGGTGGCTTTAATCTGGCGTTCCTGGTTGATTACAACTACGGCAACAAAATTCTGTCGGCAACCGAGAACTACGCTTATCGTCGGGGACTGCATCAGGCAACACTAGTTGGCCGCGAAGGTGGTATCACGACCGGTGTAACGTCTGATGGAGTAGCAAATACGAAAACAGCTAACGCGCAGGACTACTATACAGCGCTGGCTAATAACGTAACTAAAGTAAGTGTCGTGGATGGCGATTTCATCAAGATGCGTCAGTTAACGTTTGGGTACAGTCTGCCAACGCGTCTGCTGGAAAAAGTACCTCTGATTCGGGCTGTCAACATTTCGCTGGTTGGCCGGAATCTCTTCTACTTCATGAAGAAAACGACCAATATCGATCCGGAAGCGTCGTTTGGTTCTAACCTGACTTACTCAGGTATCGAAGGTGGTAACCTCCCCGCTACGCGTAACTATGGTGTCAACCTGAACATTAAGTTTAAATAAGAAGACAATGAAGAAACGCTTAATCGCGACAACCTTGCTCGTTGGGGCGTTGCAGGTTGCTTGTACCGATAATTTTGATGCACTGAATACCGATCCCACGCGGGCTACGTCAGGGAGCTTTGATGCAAATCTGCTATTGCCAAGTATTCAGTACTCGCACGTTAACGCCAATTCGGGCTATAACGGACCGATTTTGTTTCAGGCGGGCTGGGTACAGGTACTGGCGTCGACAAGTTCGGGTGGTGTTAACTATTACACTAACGCCGACAAATACGTTATCTCCAGCAATACCAACGATTACCTCCAGCGTACCTGGAACCTGGATTATCAGGCAGCCAGCTACGCTTATGAGATGGAGCAGTTGACGAAGGGGCAGGCTTCCCGGTCGAACCTGACTAACATCGCCGTCATCATGCAGGCGCTGACTGTGTCTAACATCTCTGACGTCTATGGCGATGTGCCGTATACCCAGGCTTTGCAGGCAAAAGCAGGTACGACTACGCCTGCTTATGACACGCAGCAGAGCATTTATGCATCGGTATTGAGCCGGCTCGATGCTGCTACGGCTGCCCTGAGTACGAGCGGAGATGTACCGACGAACGACGCGTTTGCGTACGGCGGTAATATCACGCAGTGGAAAAAGTTCGGTTATTCGCTGATGCTGAAGCTGGCCATGCGGATGACGAAAGTTGACCCGACGATGGCAAAAACGTATGCGGAAAAAGCTGCTGCTGGTGGCGTATTCGCCAGCACGGCTGATGATGCGTACGTTGTAGCCGACAATTCGAAAGGCTACGGCAACAGCAATGGTCAGGCCCTGACGACTCCGGGTGATATCTACCAGGTTCGTTGGAGCAAAACCATGATCGACTACCTGAAAGCAAACAGCGATCCCCGGCTTAGCATCGTAGCTGAAATTCCTGCCAGCGGCCTGGCAACGAACCAAACAGCTGATATTGCTGGTAACTCAGCAGCGTCTGCTCAGCTAGGATTGCCAAACGGCTACGACCTGAATGGTGGTTCTACGGATATCAGCAAAGCGCCAAATTACCCGGGTCCAACCGGATCAGGTAACGATGTTGCTGCACTTGGCAACTACTCGCGTCCGACGGCTATGTACCGGAATCGTAATGCACCATTGTTCGTTCTGACGTATGCTGAAACAGAACTGTTGCTGGCCGAAGCGGCTACGCGTGGCTTTACGGTGAGCGGAACAGCTGCTCAGCACTACAAAAACGGGCTGATTGCTGGTGTGCAGGCTTTGAGCCGGTACGGTGTGACCGTAGACGCCAGTGCCGCATCGACCTATGCTGATGCCCATCCGTTAGTAGCGTCTACCGCACTGAAGCAAATCAACGAGCAGATCTGGGCAACGACGGGTCTGCTGATGAACTTCATGGAAAGCTGGAACAACTGGAAACGGTCGGGTTACCCCGCGCTGACGCCTGTAAACTATGTGGGTAACTTCTCGAACGGACAGATTCCGCGTCGGCAGCCGTACCCAACCGGTGAAGCTACGTTGAATACCAACAGCTACCGTGCCGCTGTCGGTAACCTGTCGGGTGGTGATACCTGGATCTCACGCGTTTGGTGGGATAAATAACTAGTAAGTCTGAAAAGGGTGAGGTGACATGGCTGTCACCTCACCCTTTTCTTTTTAGTGAATTATCGGGAATTGTATTCCGTTTAGCATAGACAACAACTCAATCCTTGTGTACGAGATGATTACAGCGATTCAGCCCTCCTTCTGCCGACTGCTGTCAATCGTGTTGCTGCAATGGGTAACTTTATCTGTCAATGGGCAATCGACGCTGTTTCAGACGCTGTCAGCCGATCAGACGGGTATTTCGTTTAGCAATGAAATCGATGAAAACGAGCAGCTGAACGTTCTTTCCTACGAATACTTCTACAATGGTGGCGGAGTAGCGGCTGCCGACTTCAACAACGACGGCCTGACAGACCTGTTCTTCACGGCCAATCTAAAAGCCAACAAGCTGTACCTGAATCGGGGTGGGCTGGCATTCAAAGACATTACAAAAGCGGCCGGTTCTGGTCTTGGTGGCCGGAATGGCGGCTGGAAAACAGGGGTTAGCGTAGCCGACATAAACAACGACGGTCGACCCGATATTTATGTTTGTTATTCCGGTAAAGTGGCTGAACCGCTGCGCCGAAATCAACTCTTTATCAATCAGGGAAATCAGACCGACGGAACTCCGCAGTTTGCTGAGAAAGCGGCTGAGTACGGTCTCGATGATCCCGGCTATAGCACGCAAGCAGCTTTCTTCGATTATGACCGTGACGGCGATTTAGACATGCTGTTACTGAATCATAATGTCAAGAAGTACGACAATATGGAGTTAGCCCGGCTGCATAACGAAACAGATCCGCTGGCGGGTAACAAGCTGTTTGAGAATCAACAGAACAAGTTTGTCGACGTAACGGTAAAAGCGGGTATTCACCAATATCCGCTGACGTTTGGGCTGGGTATGGCGATCGCCGATATCAACCTGGATGGATGGCCGGACGTCTACGTGACAAATGATTATAACGAACCCGATTACATTTACATAAATCAGAAGAACGGCACCTTCCTCGACACGACGCAGCAACAATTGCGGCACATGGCGCAGTTCTCAATGGGCGTCGATATTGCCGACATCAACAATGACGGTCTGCCGGATATTATGTCGCTGGACATGCTGCCGGAAGACAACCGACGGCAGAAGCTGCTTCAGTTGCAGGAGAACTATGAGTCATTTGAGCTGATGCAGCAGCAGAAGCTGCAACGGCAGTACATGCGCAACATGCTTCAACTGAACAACGGGCTAATGACCAGTAGTAACGGTATGTCGCTGCCTACGTTCAGCGAGATTGCGCAGGTCGCGGGCGTGTCGAATACCGACTGGAGCTGGGCACCCTTGCTG
>JAKONH010000264.1 GCA_022702045.1 Spirosomataceae bacterium | reverse complement strand
AACATCGAGGACGCAGCCGAAACGTATGCCTTCATTCTCTGGAACGTAGGCATCAAGGCGTTGCGCTAGCTTTGTACAAACAGGAAAGGGCTACCAGAGTGATCTGGTAGCCCTTTCCTGTTTGTATGCATTTATTACTTGAGTTTGAACGTTACACCAAGCTTAAGCACTGAAATTGAAGAGCCTAGTTCTGCAAACCCACCAACGTTATCGCTGAAAAAGTAACGGCCACCAATATGAATGGGGGCAGCGACAAAAGAGGAGTTATAAAAGCTGGAATAGGGGCCTGTATATTTGAAGTATGTAATTCCTAAGCCAGCATATAGATCGACTTTATCGTTTGGTAGTTTAATGAGTTCGTTAAAGTGATACGAGCCGCGTACGCCAAGATCAAATCCACCGTAGCCGTCTCCAAAACTTCGATAGCCTACAGCAGGTCCAACGGTGATGTTTTTGATGATGCCGAAATCAGCAGCTGCGTTTAGTCCAACACCAGCATTATAGTAATAGCCGCCACCAACGCCGATACCAGCGTTGACAAACGTAGTGCCCTTGTCGATGGGCATCTGAGCAAACGAGTGTGTGCTGACAAGCGACAAAATCATCAGCAGGAAGGTGTAGTGAAGCTTTTTCATACTAGTAGAGAATAATTAGTTGACCGGATAAAGAACGTTGGGTGTGTTTTAGTGGACAAACGTAATCTATCCATCGGTTGTGTGTTCGGGGCAAAATAAAGGAAATTTTAGCGATCAGTCAGCACCAGTCATACCATTATATGACCTTTGGCAAAGTTGGCCCGGCTTGGTTAGTGGTAGTCTAGGCTAAAAAGTGCTCGTCTACTATGCCTCGATTTGCCTTATGGGTCGGGAGATAAGAAAAGGACAGGATACCGCACCGAAGGGGCGATTGGTTCAATTCTTGATATGAGACACAAAGCAACAACCGATGCTTTATTTGACTTGTATGATTACTCTTAATGCGCCTTTGGTGTACGTTGTCGATCAAGGCGATTCTATTCTTGAATACAATCCGAACAAGCTGATTGACTGCCATGATAGGCCCGTGTTTTGCCACATTGAAAATGGTGCAGACCTGCTCATACGACTTACGCATTGCCTGGATGGCCGGCTGCCCGATCTGATTCTGTTGGCTACCAACACGCCGATCATGAACGGTTTCGAAACGCTACAGGTCTTGAAAAAGGATGCTGCATTTCGGGCAATTCCCGTAATCATGCTGGCGGATACAACGCACACAACAGTGATGAAACGGTGTTTCGAACTTGGGTGTAATGGGTTGATTCAAAAAGCCAGTAACTATGCCAATCTGATAAATGCGGCTCGTATGCTGACGAATACTAACTAATCCGTTTGGATAGAATCTGATTTATAGATAGAATCAAGTATTGAATAAAAACCAATGTTGACGAGCTGCTCGGCTACGCTAACTGGTACAATCCAGAATAACGAAGCATCTTTTGTCAGCACGCACAAACGTTTGCCGGGCGGGTCTTGCTGATGCATATACTGAGCCGCATCGATAGGGTTATTAAAGGAAACAAGGGGAGTCTGACTACCGGAGGGAATAAGGTGAACAATCTGCAGGAGCGTCTGCCAGTTGACAGCGTCACGGGTTGTTAAAATCGATGTCATGTTCAGGTCGAGTATACTGCAAGGCAATTCTCAATAAAAGTACGGCAACTGGCCAGCGGTGTCTGTATTTGTGTGCAGAGTGCCAGTATTTTGTGTGTCAACGGTGCGAAACACAACATTCGTACAGAAAACGCAAAACCGGTGCCAGACGAGCTATTTCAAGACGGATCAACGTTGGCAAAACCAGCGTATAATACGGAACGTAACCGAGACTGGAGAGTCTGTCGACTACCATTCCTTTATAAACAGACGAAGCCCTCCAACCTGGAGGGCTTCGTCTGTTTATAAAGGAATTTGTTATGCGTTGACAGGCTTCAGTTTGTCTTTGAACACCTTACGAAATTTATCAAGTTTTGGAGCAACCACAAAGGCACAATACCCCTGATTCGGGTTCTTCTGAAAATAATCTTTGTGATAATCCTCGGCGGGATAAAATGTCGTTGCCGGGCTGATTTCTGTAACGATCCGGTCGTCGTACGCGCCCGATTTGTCGAGTTCAGCTTTGGCCGTTTCTGCCAGTTGCTTTTGCTCGTCGTTATGGTAAAAAATCACCGAACGATACTGTGTACCAACGTCGGCGCCCTGCCGGTTTAGTGTCGTTGGGTCATGGCTACGGAAGAAGGCCTGTAGCAAGTCCTGGTACGATACCGCAGTGGGGTCGTACGTAATCTCAACACACTCAGCATGCCCGGTGTCGCCGGTGCATACTTCCTTGTAAGTTGGGTTTTCTTTCTGACCACCTTCGTAACCCGAGACGGCTGAGATAACACCATCGAGCGAGTTGAACATAGCTTCCGTACACCAGAAACAGCCGGTGCCAAAGGTAGCTTTCTCAGTATTGAAGTTCGTATTCATCTGTATTCGGTAAGCAACCCGGAAATGAAGTTGATGATGAGGGCAAGAGCGGCCAATAACTATTGTTGCCGTTCCTTGTTGCTACAGATATAACAGTCTTCATTTCCGTAAAGTTTATATCCCCCACCATGAAAGATTTCGCTACTGATCAGTTTCGCTACGACGGTGAAAAGAAATTGAAAATCAACAAATTGCCAACAAAGCTGGACAATTTGTACGACGACAAAAGTCACTATGAAACGATGCTTCGGCAACAGGCCTACGAAATCGACAAGTACCAGGATCAGTTATATGCCAACAAGCGCTACGGTTTTCTCGTCGTATTTCAGGCGCTCGATGCTGCGGGGAAAGACGGTACGATCAAACACGTGTTTACAGGTACCAATCCGACGGGGGTAAAAGTGTACTCATTCAAGCAGCCCACCGATCAGGAACTCGATCACGACTTCCTATGGCGTAGCTGGCGCGAACTGCCCGAACGGGGTACGATCGGCATTTTCAATCGCTCGTATTATGAAGAAGTCCTGGTAACGAAAGTGCACCCGGAGATCTTAACCGACAGTCAGCGGCTACCCGAGAAGTCGACGAAGGATTTAAAAAAGCTGTTTGAACACCGATACGAAGCGTTGCGTGACATGGAAAAATTCCTGCACTACAACGGGTTTCCTGTAATCAAATTTTTCCTGAACGTATCGAAGGAAGAGCAGGCCAAGCGGCTGATCGACCGGATTGAAAAGCTGGAGAAGAATTGGAAATTCGCCGAGAGCGATGTGAAAGAACGTGAGTTCTGGGACGACTATCACGATGCGTATGAAGAATGCATCAACGAAACCGCGACAGACAAAGCACCCTGGTACATTATACCCGCCGACGATAAAAAGAACATGCGACTGATCGTCGGTCGGATTATTATCGAAGAGCTTAAGAAATTACCTATCAAGAAGCCAGAAACCGACACCGGCCGGTTCAAGGAACTGCAAAAGCTAATTCCGATCATTCAGGCACAATAACTCCCTCAACGTAAACAAGCATGGCCTTTTCCAGCAAGTCGTTTCGTTTCGACAAGACTACCCCGTTTGAAGGTGCTAAGACACCAACGCTGATTGACCCGTTGTACGCAGACGATGACGATCTGAACCGACAGCTCGATGCGCTTGCGGCTCGTATGGATCAGGCGCAAAACCGGATGCACGCCGAAGAGAAATACGGCTTTCTTATTGTGTTCCAGGCAATGGACGCTGCGGGAAAAGACAGTAGTATCCGGCGGGTGTTCAAGGGGGTCAATCCATCTCGATTTCGGATGGCCGCGTTCAAGAAACCGGAGACTACCGATCTGAAGCATGATTTTCTGTGGCGCTTCTGGCAGGAAATGCCGGAGCGGGGTGATATCGGTGTCTTCAACCGCTCGTATTACGAAGAGGTGCTGGCCCTACGCGTTCACCCTGACCGCCTGGAAAAGCAGTCGATACCGGAGAGCCTGATACCAAAAGATATCAAGACGCTCTGGAAACAGCGCTTTGGCGATATCGTACATTTTGAGGATTACTTGTTTCGCAACGGATTTCCCATCGTGAAACTGTATCTGCACGTCGATAAGCAGGAGCAGGGAAAGCGTTTGTTGGCCCGACTCGATGATGTAGAAAAGCAGTGGAAATTGAGCCCAAGCGACCTGAAAGAGCGCGAGTTCTGGGATGAGTACATGAAGGCGTACGAGGATACAATTAATGCAACGGCGACAAAGGAAAACCCGTGGTACGTGATTCCCAGCGACGACCGTAAGAATCAGCAACTTATCATCGCCAACATTCTGGCTGAACTCCTAGAAAGACTCCCAACATCATTCCCCGAAACAGACGAGAAAACCATCAGCGAACAGCGCAAGCTGATCAAGGAGCAGGACGAATGAGTTTTTGGTTTGTGGTTCGTAGTGGATACCGCCGGAGGAACTACGAACCATAAACCAAAAACTTACTTCACCGCCTTCACCTGATACCCTTGTTTGCGGAGCAGGGTAATCAGGCCGTCAGGACCGGTAAGGTGGAGTGCACCGACGGCGATGAATGTCGGGCGGGTAGCCATCAGGCTGGGAAGACGTTTCATCCAGGTCTGGTTGCGCTCCGTAACCAGAAAGGATAGATCTCCGTATTTGTCTTCGAACGACTGGCTCAGTTTGTAGAGGCCGTCCAGATCGCCTTTGAGATACAGCCTGGTCAAGTCACCGGCAGCTTTCTGCATCCCCGCTTTTTCCTTGACCATCGTCACTAGATCCGTTGCCTGTTTCTCGACCGGGTCGTGGTCAAATAGAAAGCCCATCTGCTGTTCCATTGTCTCAAGGGGCGTCACCGTCTTATTTAGTTTACGCCCTTCGCTGGCAAAGAACAAGTCGATCGGTTGACCCGTAAAGCGGTTTAGCGTGTCGGACTCTTTCTCGGTATACGCCATGCTGAGCGTCGTTGCCGTCATGATTGGCTTCATCATGCTGAACATGGCCAAGTCGTATCCGGTCATTTTTTTGAACTCGTTCGCTACCAGCTCGTAGTCGGCGGGGGAGATCAGCTGTTTCAAGTTCTTGCCGGGCATCATGGCCTTCATCGCCATACTCAACATCGCTGCCGAATCGATCGTCGTTTCGACGACAACACCGGCTGATTTGTCGAATGCCTGTCGAACGGCTGGCGCTTTGCTGATGTAGCTATCCTTCAAAATGTGGTAGGTGCCGAACAAATAGGACGGCTGTTTCAGCTCGTTACCCGACACTTCCCAAAGCATCGATTGAGCGCTGACCCGGCCAACAAACAGAACCAATAAGAGCAGAAAAAGACGCATACGCGGTAGGTATTAAGCTAGTGTAAAGAAACAGCTTTCGGATCGGCTTTCGCTTACCGTTCAACCCGACAAAACGGAGTTTCAACAAATTTAAACGACCTACCTTTTTACAGATTGTACTTTTACGGCAGAACAAACCGTCTGGTCTCCCTCCACGACAAATTCACTATGAAGAAAGATATACTGCTCTACTGGTTGATCCTGCTGGGCTGGCTGGTTAGCGTTGCTGATGGTTTTGCGCAGGACAAATTAACGGTCAGTGGCTACGTAAAAGATGCCGCCAATGCTGAAGGCTTGATCGGCGTGTCGGTCTATGTGAAAGAAACTGGTACAGGTGCCGTGACCAACAATTACGGTTTCTACGCCGTAACGATGCCGCCCGGTACATACAACTTGATTATCAGCTATGTCGGTTACACCAAGCAGACGCAAACCGTTACACTGACCGACCGAAACGTAAAACTCGATCTGGAGTTAACGCAGGAAGGCCGTCAGCTCCAGGAAGTAACCGTGTCGACGCAGCGCGAAGATGATAACGTGAAAAGCGTTGAAATGAGCGTTAACCGGATTGGCGTCCAAACGATTAAGCGCATCCCGGCGCTGCTTGGCGAGGTCGACGTGATTCGGAGTATTCAACTGCTGCCAGGTGTCAGCACGGTGGGGGAGGGCGCTACGGGTTTCAACGTCCGGGGCGGTAGTATCGATCAGAACCTGGTACTGCTCGACGAAGCACCGGTCTACAATTCGTCGCACCTGTTCGGCTTCTTTTCAGTCTTCAACCCCGATGCAGTAAAGGATGTCAAGCTCATCAAGGGTGGTATTCCGGCTAACTATGGCGGCCGGATCGCGTCGATTCTGGACGTGCGGCTGAAGGAAGGAAATGCAAAAAAAGGCGAGCTAAATGGCGGTATTGGTCTGATTTTTAGTCGATTATCGTACGAGCGGCCGTTTCTGAAAAACAAGGGATCGTTTATCGTTGCGGCCCGGCGGTCGTATGCCGATATTCTGGCGCAACCCTTCCTGCGGGGTGATCTGCGGGGCTCTAAATTCTACTTCTACGATCTGACGGCGAAAGCTAATTATCGTATCAACGACAAGAACACCGTGTTTTTGTCGGGCTATCTGGGTCGCGACGTATTCGGGGCTGATTTTGGGTTCAACTGGGGCAGTACAACGCTGTCGGCCCGGTGGAACCACGTTTTCAGCGATAAGCTGTTTCTGAACACGACGGCCTATTACAGCAACTATGACTACGCACTTAACTCTGATCTGAACGGGAAAAATCCGCAGGACTATTTTCGGACCAATTCGCGCATTGTCGACTACAGTTTAAAGCCTGATTTCTCGCTGTTTCTGGGTCACAGTACCCTTACGTTTGGCGGACAATCCATTCTGCACGATTTCCAGCCGGGCCTGGCTACGGCGACTAGCGCCGGTGTCGAGCGTACGTTTGGGCTGAATAGTCGTTACGCACTGGAAAACGCCTTATATATTGGTAACGAACAGCAGCTAAACCGGCAGTTACAACTGCAATACGGACTGCGCTACTCGCTGTTCACCTACATCGGACCCGGCGAAGCGTATACTTTCAGCGACAACGGTGCCGTCGGTAAGCGTAAAACGCTGGTATCGACCCAGGCTTATGGCCAGGGCAAGTCGATTCAAACCTACGGCAACTGGGAACCTCGTCTGGCTGCCAAACTGGACCTTGGCGACAACAGCTCTGTCAAACTCAGCTACAACCGGCTGGCACAGTATATTCATTTGATCTCCAATACGACGGCGTCCACTCCGCTCGATGTCTGGACACCATCGACCAATAACGTCAAACCCCAACTGGCCGATCAGATTGCCGGGGGGTACTTCCGTAACTTCGGGAAAAGTAGCACACAGGGCCGTGCCTATGAAGCGTCGGTAGAAGTGTATTACAAATGGCTGCAAAATCAAATCGACTACATCGACGGCGCCAGCCTGATTCTGAACCAGTATCTCGAAGGAGATCTGCTTAGCGGGCGGGGTCGTGCCTATGGGGCTGAATTTTATGTAAAGCGGAACACCGGTGTTATAAACGGCTGGATCAGTTACACGCTGGCGAAGACCGAACGGCAGGTTGCGGGTATCAACAACGGCGACTGGTACGCAACCCGCTTCGACCGACGCCATACGCTTACGTCGGTACTGCTGATCGATCCGCCGGGCCGCACGGACGGTCGCAGCCGCTGGAATTTCTCGGCTACCTTCACCTTCGCCAGCGGTACACCAGCAACCTTCCCGACCAGCCGCTTTGAATACGAGGGGTATACCGGGTATACGGTTAACGGACGGAATAATTACCGCATCCCACCCTATCACCGACTTGATCTGGCGGCTACGTTGCAGGGGCGTAAACGCGCTGGTAAGCGCAAAGACGACAACTGGGTGTTTTCGGTCTACAACGTGTATGCGCGCAAGAATCCATTCTCCGTATTCTTCCGGCCCAGCTCGACCGATCCCCGCATTACCGAAGCGATTCGTTACTCTGTATTCGCGTCAGCCATCCCATCCGTCACCTATAACTTTAAATTCTGATCAGCCATGACTACTATATCTTACTTCCGGTTACTGGGAGCACTGTTGATACTGATCTGGCTGAATACGGGCTGCGAAACCGTTATCGATGCTGCCCTCGACACATCACCCACCCAACTGTCTGTCGACGGAACCCTCACCGATCAGGCTGGTCCGCAGACGGTACGCCTTAGCCTGACAGCTCCTTATTTCGACAGTGCAACAACACCGGCCGCCAAAGGGGCTACAGTGACTGTTTTTGATAACACAGGCCGAACCTATGCATTCACCGATCCAGACAACGATGGGTACTACGTCTGGCAACCCGCTCAACGCGATACGCTGGGGCGTATTGGTCGCACCTACAAGCTGACCATTACCTATCAGGGCGATACGTACACGGCAAGTTCGACTATGAACCGGGTACCAGCTATCGACTCGCTGGTGTTTCGGGAAGCCCGGATCAATCCTGTATCCAGCACACGGGGATATCAGGCAAATTTTTATGCGCGTGATTTTCCCGGCGCTCGTGATTACTACCGTGTTCGGTTTTTCTGGAATGGCGTGCTGCAAAACAAGCCCCGTAACATCGTAACCATACAGGATGCTGCTTTCCGGGGCAGTGCCGATACCGACGGACTTCAGTTCATTCAACCCATTCGTCAGTCGATCAATCCCGACAGCCTATATCATATGAATGATTCGGTACGCGTCGAGGTGCAGTCGATTACGCCCGAAGCGTTCGATTTCCTGGGACAGCTCCGCACGCAGCTGACCAACGGTGGTCTGTTCGCGACGCCCCCGGCTAACTTACCTACTAACATCGTTAATACGACCACCGGTGGCCGGACCGCAACGGGCTTCTTCACCGCATCAGCCATACGCACCCGGTCAGCCGTAGTGAGAAAAGAAAATTTGCGATAGGTAGCGTAGCCCAGAACTCCCGGTCTGGAGGTCGTCAGGCCAACTCGCGTGAGCGGCAGCTTCATTGGCCGCTTTCGCGTCCTCCAGACCGGGAGGTCTGGGCTACGATTTACGCCACCGGGGCCGTCGGGCTGCTCTTCCTCCGACGGCGAAAGCGGTTGATGCCATCCTGAAGGGTATCGCGTTCGACAACGGCGATTACGCCGAGAAATAGCGCAAACAGGACCAAGTGATATGGGATGGCAATCCAGAAACTGGTGATTTTGATGAGACCGGCCGCCCAGATCAGTACGCCCGCACCCGCGATGTAGCCAAGCGCCGAGCCGACGTTGTAGGGAACGGGGTAGTATTTCTCGCCCAGCAGGTAACAGACAACGGTCATCACAATGCAGGATGCCAAGAACGCAATGGCGCAGCCCATGTAGCCCATCACGGGAATCAGCAGGATGTTGCCGGCAACCGTTACGGCCAGGCCGATCACCGTGATCAGGGTGCCGAAACGCGTTTTGTCGCTTAGCTTGAACCAGAACGATATATTGTAGTAAACGCCTAAAAACAGGTTGGCCAACAGCAGAATCGGTACAACCGCCAGGCCCGTGCGGTACAATGGCGAACGTAGCATAAGCTGTCCGATCACGTCGATGTTCAGGCTGACACCGACCCAGATCACTACGCAGATGATTACGAACCACTTCGTGACGCGCCCCAGCAGAGCGGGAGCCTGCTTGTCGTCGGCCTGTGCGAAGAAGAAGGGGTCGGCCGCGAATTTGAATGACTGAATGGCCAGTGCCATAAAGACCGATAGTTTGTAGCAGTTGCCGTAGATGCCTACTGCATCTTTAGTTGATAAGCCCGGGTAGAAGCCGACTGGAAGCCAGTGGGTTAGCACAAGCCGGTCCGTCAGTGTATTGAGCAGGCCCGCCAGTGCTGTCAACATGAGCGGAAACGAATAGATCAGCAGGGGTTTTACGGCTTCCGGGCGCAGTTGGAATTTGAAGTTCGTCAGCGTGTCGCGCAGCAGATAA
>JAKONH010000263.1 GCA_022702045.1 Spirosomataceae bacterium | reverse complement strand
ACGAACGTAGCACCGGTGGTAGCCATTGCGCTGGCCAGCCAGACGGCGACGGTCGGGCAGGGTTACTCGCTGTATATCTCGCGGAATACGTTCAGTGATGCCAACGGCGACGCGCTCACGCTAAGCGTAGGTAGCCTGCCTGCTGGTCTGAGCTACTCGAGCAGCCTCAGCGCGATTACGGGTACGCCAGCCCAGGCTGGCGAGTCAATGATTCAGGTTACGGCAACGGATGGGGGTGGATTATCGGTCAGCACCAGCTTCCGGCTGACGATCGTGGCGCCAACGCCGACCCCAACGCCAACCCCTACACCGGGTACGTTTGCCATCGCCAGCGTCAATACGGTCAACTGCGAGGTCGTGTCGGCCAGCGAACGTCGGGTAATCTTCATGCCACTTTACAATGGTGTCGACGGACAACCGATCAGTTTCGCTGTGAAAAACGAAATGGCATCGACCACGGCCCCTGGCCCCTATGCGTTGCGGGTGTATACCGATAACCCAACGCTGACGTTGACGGCTACGCAGTCGGGGGCGACGGTAAGTTATCAGTACAACTGGCTGGTGGGCTGCGGTACGACGACACCGGTCAATCCGAATCCGACGCCGACGAATGTGGCTCCGGTGGTGGCCGTTGCGCTGGCTGACCAGTCGGCAATGACCGGGCAGCCCTACCAGCTGGCGATAGCAGCCGGTACGTTTACCGATGCCAACAACGATGCGCTGACCATCCGCGTCAGTGGTTTGCCCGCGGGGCTGAACTTCACGGCCGCTTCCGCCACCATCAGCGGAACGCCAACGCAGGCTGGTGAGTCGGTGGTCACGGTCACGGCCACGGATGGGGGTGGTCTATCGGCCAGCGCCAGCTTCAAGCTGACGGTCGTGGCGCCGACCCAACCCACGCCGACGCCCACGCCGAATCCGACGCCGAGTGCGTTTGCCATCGCCAGCGTTACTACGGTAAGTTGTGAGGGGCTGGCGGGTGCGGAACGCCGGGTGCGCTTCACGCCAGTCTACAGCGGAGCGAGCGGAACGCCGATCAGCTTCTCGGTGGTCAACGAGCTGTCGACAACCACGGCTGCGGGTCCTTACAGCCTGCGGCTCTACACCGACAATCCGACGATCACGCTGGTGGCCGAACAGGGTGGTGCCGTGGTTAGCTACCGCTACGAATGGCTGAAGGGCTGCCACACGAATGGGCGCCAGGGTGCGCTGGAAGCGGTCCGTCCGCTACAGGTAAGCGTATTCGGTAACCCGGTAGTTGGCGAGTCGGCAGAGGTGGCGATTAGCGGTGCTGAAGGGCAAGCGGTGCAGGTACAGGTGGTGGATCTGCTGGGCAATGCTGTGCATCAGCAGTCGATCTCTCAGGCGGCCGCTACCGAGCGGCTGAGCCTGCCCCTGGGGCGCAGTCAGGGCATGCTGTTGCTACGCGTCAGTACGCCATCTCAGCAGCAGCAGATCAAGCTCGTCCGCCCCTAACCGGCCTGGTTTGTAGCGTATCGGCGATGGCCAGCTAAGTTGTTAGCTGGCCATCGGCATTTTATCAGGAAACTTGCCCCTTCGGGAGCACAAACAAAGAGCGGTCGTCTGATTAGACGGCCGCTCTTTGTTTGTGCTCGGTATCGGATTAGCTTTTGTATGACTTGTGAGCCTCCTACGGGATTCGAACCTGCGACCTACGCATTACGAATGCGTCGCTCTACCAGCTGAGCTAAGGAGGCTTTCGCTGTTTTGAGGTGCAAATATAAAGTGAGCTCTGTCATTCGCGCAACACTAGTTAAGCTTTTTTTTAATGCAATCGGTTACACCAATTGCGTTAGATTCTCTATGTCGCTGTCTTTAAGAGGCATGACACATCAATCAACTACCCTAAGCCGCCGGGCTTTTCTCGACGTAGCCGCGAAAGGAACACTGGTATCGTCTGCACTCATCAGTGGATTTCCGACGATTGTTCCGGCGTCGGTATTTGGCAAAAACGCACCCAGTAACCGGATCAATGTCGCGGCTATCGGGACGGGACGCATTTCTCGTGGGCACGATATGCCCGGCGTGTGGCAGTATGACAACGCCCGCATCATGGCCGTCTGTGACCTCGACAGTCAGCGGGCTGAAGATGCCAAACGGCTGGTCAATGAGTATTATTCAAAGAAAAACGGAGGGGCCGCGTCAGGTAAAGACTACGATGGCGTGCGGGTCTACACTGACTACCGCGATCTATTGACCAACAAAGACATCGACGCCGTAATCGTCAGTACGCCTGATCACTGGCATGCGCCGATTGTCGTCGACGCGGTGCGGGCGAAGAAAGACGTATACATGCAAAAACCCGCGTCGCTGACCATTGCCGAAGGACGTATGATGGCCGACGCGGTGAAGCAGACGGGCCGGATTGTGCAGGTGGGCAGTCAGCAGCGATCGTCACCCCAGTTTCGGTATGCCGCTGAACTCATCCGGAATGGCCGCATCGGGCAACTTAAGACGGTATATGTCGGTTTGCCCGGCGATCCGTCGGGCGATGAAGAACCACAGATGCCGGTACCGAAAAACCTGAACTACGATATGTGGATCGGCACCACGCCCGACGTGTACTACACTGAAAAGCGGGTGCATCCGCAGATGGGCTATGACCGGCCGGGCTGGCTGCGCTGCGAACAGTTCGGGGCGGGTATGATTACAGGCTGGGGCGCGCACCATATCGATTGTGCCCATTGGGCGATGGATACCGAGCATACCGGACCCGTCGAAATATGGGGTAAGGCCGATTTTCCGAAGTCAGGCTTGTGGGATGTGCACGGCATTTTTCGCACGGAAGCGCTATACGACAATGGCGTTCATATGGTCGTCAGCAACGAGATTCCGAACGGTATTCGCTTCGAAGGAACGGAGGGCTGGGTTTTTGTATCGCGGGGCGATGCCGCTGTTACGGCAAGTGACCCGACGGCGAAGCAACAGGTCGCCAAAAAGCTCGACGCCAGTGACCCAAAACTATTGACATCGGTGATCGGGCCGAACGAGATTCACCTGCCCGTCAGCAACGAGCACCATGGCAACTGGCTGGAAAGTATCGTCAGCCGGAAAGAGCCAATTGCGCCGGTCGAAGTCGGGCACCGCTCGTGTACGGCCTGCCTGCTCCACCATGCCGCCATGAAACTTAACCGGCGGCTGTACTGGGATCCGAAAAAAGAGCAGTTCAAAAATGACGCGGAAGCCAATGCTATGCTGTCGCGTCCGCAACGCAAAGAATACGCGATCAAAGCCGTTGCCAGTTCACGTTAATCAAGTCAGATTCACCGTATGCACTATCGTTTTGTTGTCGGCGTAGCCATGCTGTCGCTTGTTCTGATGGCGTACCAGTTAGCTGAGCCCCGCATAGCTAATCGTGGCCCGGCCAACCGTGGCCCGGCCAATCGTGGCCCGGCCGAACCCATCCGGCTGATTACCCTCGATCCCGGCCATTTCCACGCGGCACTGGTCCAGAAAGCCGATTACCCGAACGTCGACAAAACGGTGCGGGTCTACGCACCTGCCGGTCCGGACGTACAGCAGCACCTCGACCGGATCAAGGGCTACAACAGTCGGGCGGAGAACCCGACGCACTGGGACGAGCAGGTCTACACGGGGCCTGACTTCCTGGAGAAAATGCTGGCGGAGAAGGCGGGGAATGTGGTCGTGATGGCCGGTAACAACCGGCTTAAAACCGACTATATTCTGAAAAGTGTGGCGGGTGGATTCAACGTGCTGGCTGATAAGCCAATGGTGATTCAGGCGGCTGCGTTCGACAAACTGAAAGAAGCTTTTGCGACAGCGGCTGCGAAGAAGGTGCTGCTGTACGACATCATGACCGAACGGTACGAGATCACGACGCAGCTGCAGCGGGCGTTTTCGCGGCAGCCAAGTCTGTTTGGTACGCTGGTGAAGGGGACGCCCGACAACCCGGCGGTGGTTAAGGAAAGCGTTCACCACTTCTACAAAAATGTGTCGGGCAGTGTCCTGACCCGGCCCGCCTGGTTTATGGATGTCGATCAGCAGGGTGAAGGCATTGTCGACGTGACGACGCACCTGGTTGATCTGGTGCAATGGGCCTGTTTCCCAGAGCAGGTTCTCGACTATAAACGCGATGTACGGCTTACCTCGGCGCGGCATTGGCCGACGAACATGAACCGAAGTCAGTTCAAGGCCATTACGAAGCTGTCGACCTTTCCCGATTACCTGAAAAAAGACGTGGTGGGCGACAGTGTGTTACGGGTATTCAGCAATGGTGAAATCAATTACCAGCTGCGCGGGATCAACGCACGAGTAGCGGTTACGTGGGCTTACAAAGCGCCCGAAGGCGGGGGCGATACGCACTATTCGATCATGCGCGGCACCAAAGCCAATCTGGTTATCAAGCAGGGTGCCGAGCAGCAGTACAAGCCGGTGCTGTACATCGAGCCAATCGTAGGCAATACCAAACTCGACAGCGATCTGCAGGCGGCCCTGCCCGTCGTTCAACGTGAATTTCCCGGTATTGGCCTAACCAAAACACCGACGGGCTGGCAGATAACGGTGCCTGAGAAATACAACGAAGGCCACGAAGCGCATTTTGGGCGAGTCATGGAAAAATACCTCGACTACCTGAAAGCTGGTAAATTACCCGCCTGGGAAGTGCCCAATATGCTGACCAAATACTACACGACGACGCAGGCGTTATCAATGGTGAAAGAGCGGAAGAGTAAATGAGCGAAAGTTGCTGACGTATACAATTGCTTTCTCACCAAGTTCTAACACGATTACTACATCATAGCTCCGTTCTCTGGCATCATCGCTCTTTCATCGCTCGGCGGTCCGATCATTCACTCTTTCGCTCTTTTGTACATGGAACGACGTAATTTCCTGACCACAGCTGCCGGACTGGTGGCATTACCTACTTTATCAACAGTTGCGCAGGCGGCTGTACAATCGGATCTGCGTGGTGCTAACCGAATCAAGTTTGCCGCTATCGGACTGAACCATGGCCACATTTACGGGCAGGTCGAAGCCGTAATTCGGGGTGGGGGCGAACTGACGTCGTTCTACGCTAAAGAGCCAGACCTCGTTGCGGCCTTTGCCAAACGCTATCCGCAGGCGAAACAGGCTCGTAGTGAGCAGGAAATTCTGGACGACAAGTCGGTCCAACTGGTGTTGAGCGCCGGTATTCCCATTGACCGGGCTCCGTTGGGTATCCGCGTGATGCGGTCCGGAAAAGATTATATGTCCGACAAGCCCGGTATCACAACGCTCGATCAACTGGCTGAGGTGCGGAAAGCGCAGCGCGAGACAAAGCGCATTTACTCGATTATGTACAGCGAACGGTTCGAGAACCGAGCCACGGTGAAAGCGGGTGAACTCGTAAAGGAGGGTGCGATCGGCAAAGTGATCCAGACCATCGGGTTGGGGCCGCACCGTATATCGCTGATGTCCCGCCCGGACTGGTTTTTTGATAAAAAGCAGTTTGGCGGTATTCTCTGCGACATCGGCTCCCATCAGTTCGACCAGTTCCTGTATTTCACCGGTTCGACCAAAGCCGACGTGGTTGCGTCGGAAGTGGGTAACGTGCATTACCCGCAGCACCCGCAGTTCGAAGACTTTGGCGATGTGATGGTGCGTGGCAACGGGGGAATGGGCTACGTGCGCGTCGACTGGTTTACGCCCGACGGACTGAAATCGTGGGGCGACGGGCGACTGACGATTCTGGGTACGGAAGGCTACATCGAAATCCGCAAGAACATCGACATCACCAAAAGCGATAAAGGAAATCACCTGTACCTGGTCAACCAGAAAGAAACGCGCTACATCGACTGTGCCGATGTGCCCCTGCCATACGGGCAGCAACTGGTCGACGATGTGCTGAACCGAACCGAAACGGCCATGTCGCAGGAACATTGTTTCCTGGCTACCGAGCTGGCCCTGAAAGCCCAGAAACAGGCAGAAGTAATCAAGTTGAAGGTTTAGCGCGGGTCTGGGCTACACAGTGCGCGTCAGCCAACCGTAAACCAAAAACAGTATACTGTAAACCATACCCCACAGAACTACCGGAATTTAAACCCATACAGATCGGTTTACTTTCTGGTAACTTTGTGCTATG
>JAKONH010000256.1 GCA_022702045.1 Spirosomataceae bacterium | reverse complement strand
TACCCGCCAGCAGCAGGGTTTCCAGCCGCAGATTCTGCTCGACTACTTTGGTCAGACCGAGCGTCTGAATAGGCCCCTTCTGGGCGTGCAGGATTCCTTTTATAGCCCCCGCATTTTGCTGTTGCAGCGCCTGCCGGATTTGGTCAAGTTCACCGGGTGTCTGTATCAGATACAGGTCAAGCAATTCAAAGGCAAACGTCTGATCGTCGTCGAGTGTATGTACGAGTTGGTCGAAAGAGAAATCAGTTGACTGCATAGTAACGATTGGAGCGGGGGGCGCTGGCGTCTGCGTCGGGGCAGACAGTACTGGACTCGGCGCATACTTGCGAATGACCCGCTGTAGTTCGTTAATCTGAAACGGTTTCGGCATGAAATCGTTCATGCCTGCTTGCAGACAGCGCTCCCGCTCACTAGCCAGCGCGTGGGCTGTCATGGCGATAATCGGTACTTTACTGCGCAGGGTCTGTCGAATGTGCTGCGTCGTGGTATACCCATCCATGACCGGCATCTGAATATCCATCAGCACGAGGTCGAACGACTGCTTTCGCAGTATATCAATTGCCTGCTGTCCGTTTTCGGCGACCGTTCCAACGTGGCCGAGCCGCTTCAGTACCTGCAACGCCAGTTTTTGATTCATCAGGTTATCTTCCGTAATCAGAATTGACAGTGACTGATTATCAGCTTCCGGTGCATTTTCGGCCCAGTTAGTCGCTGAAGCCTGTTGGTCGTCCGTTTTCTGGTACGGAATTTCCAGCGTAAAGCACGATCCTTCGCCTAGTTTGCTGGTGACGTTTATCCAGCCACCCTGCATCTCGACCAGCGACTGAACGATGTTTAGCCCCAGCCCCGTACCACCGTAATAGCGGGTCGTAAAATCGCTGGCCTGCCGGAAGCGTTCGAAGATGTAGGGCAGGGCATCGCTGTCCATACCGATACCGGTGTCCTGCACCATCATACGCACCCGAACACTGTCTTCGGTTTCGCTACTTAGCAGAATCCGCACGGTTACGCTGCCCTTCTTGGTGAACTTGATGGCGTTACTCAGCAGGTTCAGTAATACCTGCGTCAGCCGGGTTGGATCACCCTGCACGACAGCGGGTAAGTTTGGATCGGTTTCTACGATTAGCTGTAGCTCTTTTTCAGCCGCAATCGGACTCATCATCGTCCGCAGTGAATCGACCAGCGCCGTCAGGCTAAACGGAATCGACTCCAGCGATAGCATACCGGCTTCGATCTTTGAAATGTCGAGGATATCGTTGACAATCGTAAGCAGGTTACGGCCCGCCGACCGGATAAAGCCAACCGCTTCCTGTTGCTCGGTATTCAGCGGGGTCGTTTCCAGCATGGTCGAGAAGCCCAGAATCGCATTCAATGGCGTCCGGATTTCGTGACTCATATTTGCCAGAAATTGCTTCTCGGTATGTCGTGCTTCGTTGATGATAAAGCCAAACCGATACGAAAGTACCAGCGACTGAAAGAAGAAAAACATCATATACCCCGTTGTCAGCAACAGCCGGGGTGCCTCGATCAGCGTCAGGTAATCACCGAGAACCAGCGAGAATACAATCATCAGCACACCCGTGCTCACCAGAGAGTACATCGCTCCCGGCCGACGACGACGAGCAGCTATCCAATAGATGCAAGCCACGTAGCCGATACATCCCACTGACAGCCACATGAAATAGCCCATAAATTGGGTGAAAAATAAAGGCGAAAACGCCAGCGTAGCCGTAAAGGCAAAGCATAGTCCCCAAACCAATCGGATAACCCAGGGGTGAATATCTTTCGGATAGAGCGCCTTCGTATACAACGCAAACGTAGCGATGGCCAGATACAGCGACCCGTATTCCAGCCGGGTCGTGATGAGCCATGGAATGTTCGTGAATAACACGTGCAGCGCGTAGGTATCGGCTCCAATAATCCGGTAGTTATACAACAGGCAGAACAAACCGAAGTAAAGCATGGACCGGTCGTACCGGTTGAAGCTAAACAGGCCCAGAAAGAACAGACCACTCATCAACAGACAGCCCGTCAGCAGAATGTCGAGCGCCAGCGCAGTATAGCGTTCTCCTCGAAGTCGATTAAGGTTCCCAATGCGGGGGGCCAGATTTGGGCCCCCTTTGTAGTGATCGAAGTTGGCAATCTGAAACAGTACCTGCAGCGTATCGGCCTCCGGCAACAGAACGAGTTGCGTCGACCAATAAGGCGTAGTAGTGCTATGGGTAGTGCCGGGCTGTCCGTCTTCCGTAATTTCTTCACCATTAACGAACAACTGGTACGACGTATACTGTGCGGGCAACTCCAGCCCCATCCGTTCACTATGCGGAGGCAGCAGAATCGTCAGTGCGTAGGTAGCATACCCCTGACTAGGTACCGGTTTACCTTTCCACTGACTGGACGACCATAATTTGGGGAACTGAATATACTCAAATGACGACGACGGCTGACCCGGCTTCAGGAGTTGATGCCAGTACCATTTCCACTCACCGGTCAGGGCCGTTTTTTGTCTGTCGACATCGACTTTTCGCAAATCAGCTATACCACGCTCAGCGACGGGTTCTACACCAATCTGGGCCTGACAGATACCACATAAACACAAAAGAGCCAGCAGCAAACTACAGCTACTCGCTCGATTTATCCGCCGACCGCCCCTCCGTCCTGTTCTGCAAAGCCGTCGATACTCGTTTCTCATATATTCAGTCAATCCATCCGACTGTCTATTGCATCCACCTACGCAATCGGCTCATCGGCTATTGGCTACCAATTACAAAAGTAACTCTATGTGTATTTACACAACCACAATTAGACCATATAAAATCTATTAACTAGTATTATTTACTTATTATACCATTTTTCCCAATAAAGACCACTACTAATACTCATATCATCTCGGTAATCAATGCTCTGGATACACTAAGCTCCATGTCAATATGTATACCAATTGATATACACTGCTTATTTAGTCATCAATTTCTTTCTTGTCTGCCTGGTCGTATTCTCGTATAAACCCACGTGCAATCTTTTGCGTTGATTGGCCATGGACACGCATTCACCCGCCGAGCAGTGGCTTACCATAGCGATACCGATTGGTGCATTCACCACGCGTTTGAATCAGTTAACGCAGACTACTTCGCCGGCTGGATCCTCTATGCACTCGCGCCTGTCGCTAATTCACCAGACGGCGAAGCTATACGCGACCGAAGCCGCACAGCAGGAAGGTACGCCAAATCCCATTGTCAACATTGACGAACTGACCAACCCACCCTTGCTCGACCTGCCCATCGACGAAGCCGACGAACAGCAGGTGATCATCCGATTCATCTATCAGAGCGAAGTACCGACCGTTTCCTCAAAAAAATGAAGTATATCTCTATTCTTTATCGAGATTTAATCAGTCAGTTGACGGGCACTCAATTCGTTTAGCGATCCGATATTCTAATTCATCCTATCCGCCCATTCATCAATCCTCCCGCAGCTGACTACCATAGCCTTATACTAAAAACGGGTCCCGCACTAGTACGGGACCCGTTTTTATTGGCATACGAATACAACTAGCTACCGCACATCTCGCAACCTTCGGGGTCGTCGAGGGAGCAGGTCATGGCTGCGTATTGCTGTTCGAGGTCGGTAACCATCGGGACGGGCACGGGCTGGGCGTTAGTCGCGTGTTCCTTGGCGTACTGCACGTAGTCGAGGGGTTTCTCAACGGTAGCGGCTTCGGTCATGACCGGCTCCAGTTGTGGCTCGGCCTGCGGCTGTACCACGGTGAACTTCACGGCATCGGCAGCGGCTTTCGTACGCAGGTAGTACATACCCGTTTTCAGACCGGCTTTCCACGCGTAGAAGTGCATAGAGGTCAGCTTGCCGAAGTTCGAATCCTGAATGTGAATGTTCAGCGACTGCGACTGACAGATGTACGCACCCCGGTCGGCGGCCATATCAATCACGTGCTTCTGCTTGATCTCCCAGACCGTTTTGTAGAGGTCTTTGATGTTCTGCGGAATACCCGGAATCGCCTGAACAGAGCCGTTGGCCAGAATCAGGTTGTTCTTCATCGTATCGTTCCACAAACCCAGTTTCACCAGGTCACGCAGCAGGTGCTTATTCACGACGACAAATTCGCCCGACAGTACGCGACGGGTGTAGATGTTGCTCGTGTACGGCTCGAAACATTCGTTGTTACCCAGAATCTGCGAGGTCGACGCGGTCGGCATGGGCGCTAGCAGCAGTGAGTTGCGAACACCGTGCTCGACAACGTCTTTGCGCAGGCTTTCCCAATCCCAGCGGTTCGACTTTGGTTTTACCGGCTGTCCGTCCTGCTCCCACATATCGAACTGGAAGATGCCCTGCGAAATGGGCGACCCTTTCCAGGTTTCGTAAGGGCCCTGCTCCCGCGATAGCTCCATCGATGCCGTCATGGCCCCGAAGTAGATCGTCTCAAAAATATCTTCGTTCAACCGGCGCGCTTCGTCCGACTCGAACGGCATCCGCAGCATGATGAACGCATCGGCCAGCCCCTGCACACCCAGCCCGATCGGCCGGTGACGCATGTTGCTCCGCCTTGCTTCTTCGACCGGGTAGTAGTTCAGGTCGATGATTTTGTTGAGGTTACGCGTAGCCACCTTCGTGATCTCGTACAGCTTCTCATGGTCGAACCGCAGGATACCGTCGGTACCGCGCGCGATGAACTTGGGCAGTGCAATCGACGCGAGGTTACAAACGGCAACTTCATCGGCAGCCGTGTATTCGATAATCTCCGTGCAGAGGTTCGACGACTTGATGACGCCGAGGTTCTTCTGGTTCGACTTCTTATTGGCTGCGTCTTTGTACAGCATGTACGGCGTACCGGTCTCCGTCTGCGATTCCAGAATCTTGAACCACAGTTCCTGCGCCTTCACCGTCCGGCGGGCACGACCTTCACGCTCGTAGCGAGTGTACAGTGCTTCGAACTCGTCGCCGTAACAATCGGCCAGGCCGGGGCACTCGTGGGGACAGAACAGCGACCACACGTCGTTGTCTTCTACCCGCTTCATGAACAGATCGGGCGTCCAGAGCGCGTAGAACAGATCGCGGGCACGGGACTCTTCTTTACCTGAGTTCTTTTTCAGATCGAGGAAGTCAAAAACGTCTGCGTGCCAAGGCTCCAGATAGATGGCGAACGAGCCTTTCCGCTTACCACCACCCTGATCGACATAGCGAGCCGTGTCGTTGAATACACGCAGCATCGGCACGATCCCGTTCGACGTACCATTGGTACCTTTGATGTAGGTACCCGTTGCCCGGACGTTGTGGATGCTCAAACCGATACCACCCGCCGACTGCGAAATTTTAGCCGTCTGTTTCAACGTGTCGTAAATACCGTCGATGCTGTCGTCTTTCATCGTCAGCAGAAAGCAACTCGACATCTGTGGTTTAGGCGTACCGGCGTTAAACAGCGTCGGTGTTGCGTGCGTAAACCATTTTTCCGACAGCAGATTATACGTTTCGATGGCTGCGTCGATATTATCCATGTGGATACCGACAGCAACGCGCATCAGCATGTGCTGGGGCCGCTCAGCGATTCGCCCGTCGGTTTTCAGCAGATACGACTTTTCCAGCGTTTTGTAGCCGAAGTAATCGTAACCGTAATCGCGATCATAGATAATCGTCGAATCGAGGAGGCCCGCATGCTGCCGAACGACATCATACACTTCTTTCGAGATCAGCGATGCGTTTTCACCAGTCTTGGGATCTTCGTAGAGGTACAGTTTCTTGATCGTTCCCGAAAACGATTTGTTTGTCTCCTTATGCAGGTTGGAGATCGCAATCCGGGCAGCCAGGATAGCATAATCGGGGTGCCGGGTAGTCATCGAAGCGGCCGTTTCGGCAGCCAGATTGTCAAGTTCGGTGGTTTTCACACCGTCGTACAGGCCGCTCACGACCTTCATGGCAACATCAACGGGCTGGACATAGGCAGGGTCGAGGCCGTAGCAGAGTTTTTCAATCCGGGCGGTGATCTTATCGAATTTAACCGATTCCCGATGACCGTCTCGTTTGACTACAAACATGAGCGATTGGGGTTAAAGCGTTGATTTTGAAAAGGTAAATAGTATACTCGATACGTAGTAATTGCGATTATAAGCGTAGATCCGGTAGCGACGTTTGCCGGAGACCACGTGTTAAAGTTGCCTTCAATTGGACGAAAAACCAAGGCAGTCAGTTCGCCCGAAATGCCTTATCTGGAAAAGATCCAATCTGAAAAATGCGTTACTAAATTGTTAAGCCGTAATTCTTAGCGACTTACAATGCTGCGGGGAAGCGTAAAAAAAATAGAATTAAAAAGCGGAGTGCAACTTGACCGCCAATCAGGTTACGGGGTGGTCGGCAGTACAAACAGCGGGAGTAAATTGCAAAAAGGCAGGTTCAGTAACAAGGCATTTCGCCACGTTTTGCCGGCAAAATTAGGTAACGGCTCCACCATACGCGACTGATTATCAACCTACCAAACAACTGCAAAAAGAGTTTGCCCGTACCAGTTCGATACGTTATCTTTGCAATCCTTTTCGGTCGGAAACCGAGAAGATGACAAGAAACTGATACTGAGATTATGAAAAAGGGCATTCACCCGGAGTACCGCGACGTGGTATTCCACGACCTGTCGAGCGACTACAAGTTCCTGACACGTTCGACTGTTCAAACCCGCGACACGATTGAGTTTGAAGGTAACACCTACCCACTCGTCAAGCTGGAAGTTAGCTCACAGTCGCACCCGTTCTACACCGGCAAGAACGTACTGCTCGACACGGCTGGTCGCGTTGACAAGTTCCGTAAGCGCTACGGTACCAAGTAAAGCGCCTTCTACACGCATTTACGCACCCCCGAGCGCTTGTCGTTTCGGGGGTGTTTTTTTGTACCACAGACGCTATGCTGGTATTGGTCAAGGGGTATATCAGGATGGGCCAATTTGCCTAGACGATACCGTATCGGTTCAGAACGATACAACGAATGAAAGAACTTATCCCACACAATACTTACGCTGTTTAGCCAAGATTTTGACCGCTATCAGTTCATCGCTCCTGACGAGACGCTACTAAAACTAGCCAGTCAGCTAACCGATAAACATGGATTGAAGGTCTTATGGAGTCTCGACGCGTTGCAACTGACATTAGCAGTAACTGTTCGGGATCAGGTGACGTTGGACAAAACAGCAGATCGTCTGCTAAACGACTTATACAACGCCGAAGGCCTGCCCGTTTAGTACGTACCACCGATCAGTTAACGTCTTCTCATTACGTACGTCGTGTCAGTCAGATACGGCGTTTTTTTGTGCACTCCCGTACCTTTGCCGCATGACTTTTATCCAGACGGATACTTTTTCAGTACGTGGTTACGACTGCGATGCGACAGGACGGCTCAGCATCCCAGCTCTCATGAATATGATGCAGGAGTCAGCTAATCGCAACGCGATCGATTACGGCATCGGCATTGCTGACCTGGCTACGCACGGGGTGGGCTGGATGTTGATGCGATTTCGCCTTCGGATGCATCAGTATCCGACATACGGACAGACGATTCGGGTTGTCACGTACCCGACGAGCGTGGAGAAATACTTTATCTACCGCGACTTTCAGGTGTTGGCCGATGATGGTACATTACTGGCCGATGCATCGAGTACGTGGCTGGTGTTCTCGATCGAATCCCGCACGATGATTCCGCTACCTAGTTTTATCCGCGAGTTACACGTGCCACCTTCGATTCAGCCGCTGCCCAAACTAACCAGCAAACCCGACTTCCTGACGAACGCTCTGCCGTATACCGCAGCCGGGCAGGTTGAAGTCGGCTGGTTCGGCATCGACCAGAATCAGCACGTCAACAATGTGGCTTACGTACAATGGCTGCTCGAAACTGTCAGCGACGCCTGGCTGCGAACGCGGGAAATTGCTGAAATTGATTTAGTTTACCGTTCGGAAAGTCACTGGCACGACCGGCTCCAGTTAAGCCATGCCACCGAAACACCCGATCAGTTGCTACATCGTATCGAGCAGGCAGAAACAGAGAAAGACGTTCTGCTGGCGCGCAGTACGTGGCGTTAAAACGGGGGGCCGTATACGGTTTACGGTGGCGCTACTAACCGATGTAGGGATACAACCGTATACCGAGAACTGTAAACCGTAAACTATATGCCGCCCATGAACCCTACCCTCGACACCGTACTGAATGGCCTGATGCGCCGATACAGCGAGCGCGTTCCCGATGTACAGCGTATCATCAGCGCTATGACTGACGAAGGTATCATCACGTCGCCGGACGACATCGAGAACGACCACATTGCGTTTCGCACAATGGGGGTTCCGAACCTCGGGCTGACATCGTTCGAGAAAATTTTCCTGCACTACGGCTACGCGAAGCGGGACCCATACAATTTTGCCGAAAAGAAGCTATCGGCCTATTGGTATGCCCCCCCCGCCGATGAACGGAATCTCCCCCGCATCTTCGCCAGTGAACTACGTGTGCATGAGTTGTCGGAGCGGGCGCAGCAAATCATCCACAGCTATACCGACACCGTGACGAGCGACCCGGTCGATACCCTCGATCTGGATGACGCTGCGGCTGTTGATCAGTTTCTGCACCAGTCGCTCTGGGCACTGCCAACGCTGGCCGACTACCAGACGCTGCTGGCCGAAAGCGAATATGCAGCCTGGGTAATGTACAACCGGTACTACCTGAATCACTTCACGATTAGTGTGCACAACCTGAAACCAGGCTATAATACCATCGATGCCTTTGTGAAGTTTCTCGAACAGCGGGGACTTCGGCTTAACGCAGCAGGCGGTGTGATCAAAGTGAGTCCCGACGGGGGATTACGGCAGGCGTCGACGGTAGCGCAGATGACCGACGCGGTATTTGCCGGGGGCGACACGGCACGTATTGCCGGCTCGTACGTCGAGTTTGCGGAACGGCGGGTTCTCCCCCAGTTTGCTGATCTGCCCGCTGATCAGATTGGCCGGGCGCAGCGACGCGATGGGTTTGAAGCCGCCAACGCCGACAAAATCTTCGAAAGTACCTTCACAAGCCAAATCAATCGGTAGAAGAGCGCCAACTTTCAGTTTATACCTATTCCTGACAGCCCAGTACTGATTATGCTATACCCATTTGCTATCGATGAAATACGTACATAGTCTTCTCCTGCTGGGTGGGCTGGCCACAGGTCAGGTGTTGGCCCAGAAAGCGGCTCCGGTTGGCTTACAACTGTATAGCTTCCGCGACGCGTTTGCCAAGGACGTTCCGGGAACAATGGCAAAAGTCAAACAGATGGGTTTTCGGGAGATCGAGACGGCGGGGACCTACGGCCTGTCGCTATCGGCCTATCGGCAGTTGCTTGATCAAAACGGGTTGAAGGCCATTAGTACGGGAGCCAGTTTTGAGGATTTGGCGACCAATGTCCCCAAAGTAATTGCCGAAGCCAAAGCCGTCGGCGCAAAATACGTCGTCTGCACCTGGATACCTCATTACGGCGATCAGTTTACGCCCTTCGACGCTGAAAAAGCCGTTGATGTGTTCAATACCGCCGGAATCATATTAGCTGACAACGGGCTGACCTTCTGCTACCACACGCACGGCTACGAATTTCAAACCTATAAGGACGGCACATTTTTCGACTACATGGCCGACAACCTCAGCCCCAAATTCGTCAACTTCGAGATGGACGTGTTCTGGGTGAAAGAACCCGGCTACGATCCGGTAGCGCTGCTGCAAAAATATCCAAAGCGCTTTCTGCTAATGCACCTGAAAGACCGGAAGCCCGGCACACCCGACAGCAATACCGGCCATGCCGACGTGGAATCGAACGTGACACTTGGGCAAGGCGACGTGGGTATTGCTACGATTATGAAGCAGGCCCGCAAACTGGGTGTCAAGCACTTCTTTATCGAAGACGAATCGTCGAGAGCCCTGCAACAAGTCCCCGCCAGTATAGCCTATCTGGAAAGTCTGCGCTAAGAAATCAGCCGCTACGCGACGCCCTCATTTTAACAATAATTAACTGATCCACAATAGATTACTTAACATTCTTTAACAAGTCATACGCATAAGCCAGTCCTGGGCCACTGTAGTTTTGAATCGTCTTAACACAACGATAGCGAAACACTTTACGTCCATGACCCTCTTCAAACGCCTTGACCGATTTGCCGGCTGGCTCGTCTTTGCCATTGCGCTGACTACGTACAGTCTGACCGTAGAACCAACAGCCAGTTTCTGGGATTGTGGGGAGTTCATAGCTTCCTCGTATAAACTACAGGTCCCTCACCCGCCCGGCGCCCCATTCTTTCTGCTAATCAGTCGATTGTTTTCCCTGCTCTCGCTGGGCGATTTGTCTCGTGTTGCGTACTGGGCCAATATGGTATCGGTAGTTGCCAGCGCGTTTACGGTACTCTTTCTATGCTGGACGGTTACACTGCTGGCCCGTAAATTCATCGCCAAACCTGAATCGGCCTACAGCCGGGCTGAGATGATAGTAGTGGTAGGAGCTGGTATGGTAGGTTCACTAGCCTACACCTTCTCCGACACGTTCTGGTTTTCGG
>JAKONH010000254.1 GCA_022702045.1 Spirosomataceae bacterium | reverse complement strand
AACGTACTACGCAAACGCACCGGCCTGACCAATGTGCGCCATGAATCGACTCTACTGCTGGAGCGGATCGAGAAAGTGTTTAAGGTGGTGATGGCGGAAGGCTATTTTTCCGAAATCTATAATTACCAGGACCAGAAAAAGATCCTGTATCTGCTCAACGACCCCAAGAAGGCAATGGTCATTGCCAAATCGAAAGTGCTGGTTGGCTTCGACTTTGCGAAAGTGCGGTTTCAACTTCCAGACGCGGCAAACCGGACGTTAGTCATCGAAGCCTTCCCGGAACCGGAAGTGCTGTCGATCGATACTGACTACCGGTTCTACGACATTCAGGCCGGCATTCTTAATCACTTCAACGGTACAGACTACACACAGATCCTGAGTGAAGCCAAACAGGTGATGAACGAGCGGGCCATGCAAAGCGACCTGCCCAAGATTGCCAACAACCAGATTCAGTACATGATGTATCAGTTGGCCGCGACGATGGGGTGGCATCTGGAACTGCCGGAAGCCGATCAGCGTCGACTCGACGCCTTGAAAGTCAAAGCTGAACACGGCGAATTACCGCTCAAAGCCGTACTCCCGACTAGTAACGATTCCAGTCGTTCACAGTCATAACCGTAACTTCTTTCATTGTTGTTCCATGTCGCCATCTACTCGGCAGTTCAATGTTGTACGACTATTAACCAGTTTTTTTTGTCTGTTCTGCTCAGTAAGTCTGGCTCAATTCAGCCCCGACATCGATGGCGGTCAGTACTGCCGGGACGGAAAGATTCACGCGCTGACGCGTCAGGTCAATAATCCGAGAGCAAGGCTGGCTTATCCCGGCGACGATAACATCGACGTTAACTACTACGGTCTCGACCTCAATATAACCTATAGTCCCCGCTATCTACGTGGCGCGGTAACAGTCAAATTTAAATGCATAGCCGCCAGACTGACTTCTTTTTTCCTGGATCTCACCTCGGCAACCACGACTACCGGGCAGGGGCTCCGGGTCGATTCTGTAAAAGTAGGGGGGCAGAAACTGGTCTACCAGTTTGCGCAGAATCGGCTGACGATCACACCGGCACAGCCCCTGACGAATAGTCAGCTGTATACCGTCACGGTGTATTATCAGGGTATTCCAAACGGACAGACCCAAAGCAGTTTCGTGTTCAGTACCCACGAACGCACCAATGATCCGGTGATCTGGAGCCTGAGTGAGCCCTACGGTACCCCAGACTGGTTTCCCTGCAAAGACACGCCCGCCGACAAAGCCGATTCGTCTGACGTGCGTATCACGGCCCCGTCCGTATTTGTATCGGTGTCCAACGGTACGCTTGCCAGCACGACGGTCAATAACAACGGAACTACCACCTACTACTGGCGTAGCCGACACCCCATAGCGCACTACCTGATTTCGATCGCTATGTCGAACTACACGCGCTATGATACGCCATTTACGTCTAACGGGCAGACCATGCCCGTCACGCATTATATCTACCCCGAGACGCTGTCGTCGGTAAAAGCCAACCTCGATCTGACCCCCAAGATGCTTCAACTCTTCAGCAGTCAGTTTGGCCCCTACCCTTTTTCACGGGAGAAATACGGCCACGCGCAGTTTGGCCAGGGCAACGGCGGGATGGAACACCAGACGATCAGCTCGATGGAAGCCGGTGCTTTCACGCCCGCCGTAATCGCCCACGAGCTGGCGCATCAGTGGTTTGGCGACAAGATCACCTGCCGAAACTGGCAGAACATCTGGCTCAACGAGGGCTTTGCTTCGTACGCTGAAGCGGTTTATGCCGAGTCGGCTGGGGGTCGTTCGAGCTATTCGACGACGATGAACAGTTTCATGACGAGTGCCCGCACGGCACGGGGTAGTATTTACGTGCAGGACATCAGCAGTTTCGCCAACATTTTCGACGGTGCCCGCAGTTATGCCAAAGGAGCCATGGTACTGCACATGCTCCGGGCTATCGTTGGCGATGACACCTTTTTCCGAATTCTGCGCACGTACACCAACACGCTATCACTAGCCTACCAGACCGCCGTCACCGAAGATTTTCAGGCGATAGCCGAACAGGTGTCGGGTCAGAAGCTGGATTACTTTTTCAAGCAGTGGATTTACGGCGAAGGCTACCCGACATACCGCTATCTCATAACTGGCACACCAACGGCGAAGACCGTAACGGTTCAGTTGATGCAGCGCAACGCCATAGCCAGTAATCCAAGTTCGTTCACCATGCCAGTGCAGCTTAAGGTACAATCATCGGCAGGCGACACGACGGTAACGGTCACCAATGATACCTTCAGCCAGACATTCACGCTGCCTGCTAAAGGAACGGTCACGGGTATTGTCATCGATCCGAATAACTGGATTTTGAAAGCGACCGAAGCGGGCAATGTCGTGACAGCAGTAGCAGAATCCATCGCCAGTTCCCTGACCGTTTTCCCAAATCCGGCATCTGATCAGGTATCGTTCCGCTTTTCAACGACAATGCCGGGAGCTTTGTCGGTTAGCCTTACCAGTTTAACGGGTCAGGTCAGCGCCCGCCTGACAGAGCCAACACTCCCCGCCGGTGATCACAGTCGCCAACTCGCTCTGAAAGGACTGGCCGCCGGTTCGTATATCCTGACCGTCGCCACCGTATCCGGTCAGGAACGTCAGGTAGTTTTGGTGCATTGATTGCTTTCGCTCATATGAACCGTCTTCTCTACGCGCTGCTTTTGCTACCAACGCTGGTACTGGGTCAGGACAACCTGGGCATTGTCCGGCATAAC
>JAKONH010000249.1 GCA_022702045.1 Spirosomataceae bacterium | reverse complement strand
GTATGCTGTACGATCCGGAGGAGCACCGAAAGGAAGAGAAGAAAGAAAAGTGGAATTTCCTGACCGAGTCGACATTATACGAACGCTGGATGCGCATCAAAAAAGGTATCCTGATGCGTTTGCATATTGACCGGTCGCGCACAAGGTTGCGGGAGCGCGAACTGGAAGCTGCTCACTGATTCGATATACAGTAGCCGCATCGCATACCATAAATGAAAGCCCTGTCGTTTATCGGCGGGGCTTTTTGTTTAGTGGCAGATAGTTAAGTCGGGCCGGGTGATGTCTTTATCAGGTAGGTTCTTTAGAAAACACTGCTTCCGTTATGACTGCCTTTTCGCTCGACCGCCGTCACTTCCTGCTGGGTTCGGCCGCTTCATTAGCCCTGACTACACTCGATACAAGCGGTTTGCCGCTCGGCTCACTGGCTAAAACCTACCGCGTCGGCCTGATCGGAACGGGCTGGTACGGTAAAAGCGATTTGTTTCGACTGATTCAGGTAGCCCCCGTCGACGTGATTGCCTTGTGCGACGTCGATCAGCATCAGCTCGATGAAGCAGGAAAGCTGGTCAGTCAGCGACAAAAATCAGGGAAGGTACCGAAGCTGTATGGTGACTACCGGAAGCTGCTGTCCGAGAACCAACTCGACATTGTGCTGATCGGGACGCCCGACCACTGGCACGCCCTGCCCATGATCGAGGCCGTCAAGTCGGGAGCCCATGTTTATGTGCAGAAACCAATCAGCGTCGACGTACTGGAAGGGGAAGCCATGGTGGCAGCCGCGCGTAAGTATGGTAAGGTCGTACAGGTCGGGACGCAGCGCAAAAGCACCCCGCACCTGATCGATGCCAAGAAAAACATTGTCGATGCCGGGCTGTTGGGCAACATCAAACACGTGGAGATGTGCTGCTACTACCACATGCGCAACAATGGTAATCCGCCCGTCGAACCGGTTCCTGCCTTTTTTGACTACGAGATGTGGACTGGCCCCGCGCCGAAGCGCCCCTACGACGGCCTGCCTCATATTCGCTGGTGGCGGACGTTTACCGAATACGGCAACGGTGTCATGGGCGATATGTGCGTACATATGTTCGATACCGTTCGCTGGATGCTGAAACTGGGCTGGCCGAAACGCGTTAGTTCGACAGGGGGCATCTATGTGCAGAAAGAAGGGAAATCGAATATTTCCGATACACAATCGGCACTATTCGAGTATGATGAACTGAACTGTGTCTGGCAACACCGAACCTGGGGTACGCCCAACAACCCCGACTATCCGTGGTCGTTTACGCTCTACGGCGATAAGGGTACGCTTTGGGCCAGTACGATGAGTTACGACTTTATTCCTGAAGGTAAGGACGGGCCGACGAAAGGGGAGAAGATCCACAAAGACGTCGTCTACGAAAAGGAAAAATACCCCGAAGATCTGAAAGAAGACCGGATCGAGCTGAACGCGGCTCCGGCTACCCGCCTGCACATGCTCGATTTTCTGGCGGCTATCGAGAAGAACAGCCGCCCTATTGCTGATATCGAAGAGGGCCACATCTCGACGGCAAGCTGTATTCTGGCGAACCTCTCCATGAAAACTGGCCGACCGCTGGTGTATGATCCACAGAAGCGCGAAGTCGTCGGCGACCCGGAAGCAACCAAATTATTGCAACGCCCGTACCGACAACCCTGGGTTCACCCTAACCGGCAGAAGGTTTAACTGTACAGAATGTTGGAGCCCTAAACGGTTTTTGAAAACTGTTTAGGGCTGTCAGTGGCAGACCGATGAATAAATGCCGGCTGGACGGGTCTGGAGATGTCGACATACATGGCTACAAGCTGACAGACTACGATGATACCTGCCCTCATTTGACTCTTCCTGCTGATTATAAATTATAATGCTACAGGGCTGCAAGCAGCCTGATGAGCAGCGCTACATCATCGACGCTGATCTGGGAAAGGCCTACCCGTTCTGGAAGGTCAGACGGTTTATCTGGAGAACCTTGTCAGCCGCGCTACTAAGGATTCGGCGAAGGTCCGGGATGGTAAGTTTCAAATTGTGATAGCGTAAAGTGTTTATGCGCTAAGATGATTCAGGCAACTTTTATAGCACAGCCGGTGAGTGGTGAACACCAAGAAAAAATTATCGATATGCTATTAAGGGAGCATATCGTCAGGCCCTGGAGTTGGGTGCTCTTTTGCAAGGACGATACGATTATACTGAATGGGTTGCTTGCCTGCATGGAGGAGAGAACGCCTACCGACACATTGAAATAGTTGGGACTCTCGCCTTTGTGATTGCTGATGGACAGGGCTACTTTATAGATGGTGAAGAGGAAGAACGCATAAACTATACAGATGAGCGTACAATCAGTAGTGCAGTAGCCGATGATCAACAAGGTATTTTTGCATATGCATTGAATGAAGACGATTTATTCGTGATTGATCAATTGTTTGCTTCCTGGAGCGTACCTATGCCTTTTCAGTCTTACACGATCAAGCTTGAGAAAATCGAAGGAGCGTTGATGCAGGTGAGGTACGAAGAAATGACCAGTGGTGAGTTTAAAACAGTTTGGATTGATTTGATGGCAATTGGGTCTGCTCACTGATTTCTAATAACCGTAGCGGGGTGCTAGGTGTTAGGAAAGGACGGTGGTCGGATAAATGGCGACTGTCTGTACTAACGTTATGAACAAATCGACTGGTCACCCCCTGCTCTGGACACTGCTGGGTATCAGCGCTGCCGTTGCGGCCCGCGCCTATGTAAAGCATCAGCGGACGATGCGTTTCGCTGGTAAAACCGTCGTCATCACGGGTGGGTCACGTGGCCTGGGGCTGGTCATGGCCCGGCAGTTCGCCAAAGAAGGCGCTAACGTCGCCATCTGCGCCCGCGACGCCGACGAGCTGATTCGGGCTGAAGCTGACCTGCTTCAATACGGTACCGACATCCTGGCAATCACCTGCGACCTGACCCGCAAACCCGATATCGACGCTTTTATCACAACTGTCGAGCAACAGCTCGGACCCATCGACGTGCTGGTCAACAATGCGGGTGTTATCAGTGTGTCGCCTTACGAGAATACTACGGAAGACGATTTTAAGCTGGCGATGGATAGCAACTTCTGGGCTGC
>JAKONH010000218.1 GCA_022702045.1 Spirosomataceae bacterium | reverse complement strand
GCGCTATAAACGCTAACCAATAAACAAATTTGGTTGGTAATGGACAAGCCTTTTCTTACATTCGGCGTGCTTAGTTCTGACGCCTGATTTTACGCCGGTTTCTGGCCTTCGTAAGCCGGCGCAGATAGTGGTTCGTACTCCTCCTTTTTTTACCTCATGCCGGTCTACTCTATCGTTACGGAAACCACGCTGCTCGTCGAGGGTAAACGCATTTCCTCCTTTCATTCGCTGACCCTGCAACAGTCGGTTCACACGACGCACGAGTTCCGAGTTATCTTCGAGCATGATGCCATCGAGGAACTCGTCACGCTCTTCCCCGATCAGCTCGATTCGCTGCACCGCAAGACGTTCGACCTAACGGTGAAGGGCGACTCGTCGACCCCGGCGCTGGAATTTAAAGGGATCATCACGCAGACCGAATTGCGGCAGCAGGACGACGGCTACTGGGGGCGTATGATCGTAACCGGCCACGGTCACTGCGAAGCCCTGCGGACAGCGCCCGGCACCCAGACGTTCAGCGATAAATCCATCGCCGATATCGCCAAAGCCAGCCTGAGCGCGTATCAGCATCCCAAAAAAGTGACGGCCCCGCTCGGTCCCGCCGACCTGCCCTTCTGCGTTCGCTATAATGAATCGATCTGGAATTTTCTCAAGCGACTGGCGTATGACTTTGGCGCCTGGTTTTACTACGATGGTAGTCAGCTTCAGTTTACCAAAACACCCGGTACCAGTTCATCGCTGACGCTGACGTTCGGCGGTAACCTGATCAACTTCCGGTCGGGGGTGCGGGCCGCGCCGACCTATGTCAAGCACTACGATTACCTGTCGGAAGACGACAAGCGGCTGGAGGCTGAATCGGGGAAAGACGAACTGCCCTACGGTAAACCAGAGAACGAAGGCACGATCAACCCGCACCCCGCCAAAGTGGCGGCCGACATGACGCCCTACCGCGACAACCGCAAGGCTGCGCTGGGGGCGGAAGAAAAATACATGGAAGGGCAGGCCCGCGTACCCGGTCTGTTTCCCGGCTGCAAGGTCATCGTCAAGGATGCAAAGCGGGGTAAAGGTGGCCAATCGGCACCGTACCTGATTACCGACGTCGTTCATTACGTAACGGGCGTCGGCGACTACCACAACCGATTCCGCGCCATCCCCGCCGACGTCGTAGCGATGCCGGTCCGGAAACTAACCCGACCGATGGCGCAAACGCAGATTGGCGAGGTGGTCGATAATAAAGACCCGAAAGGTATGGGACGGGTGAAGGTGCGGCTGCTCTGGATGAAAGCCCCGCAGACGACCCCCTTTATCCGCATGACCCTGCCGCACTTTGGTCTGCATAAAGACAATAAGAAAACACGCGGCTTTCAGTTTGTGCCGACCGTCGGCGATCAGGTCATGGTGGGTTTCGAATACAACAATCCCGAACGGCCTTTCGTGATCGGGGCGCTGCCGCACGGCAAAAACAGCGGGATCGACACCAGCAAGCCGGAAGAGGAAAAACATATCAGCGTGGGCAGCGGCAGTACACTGACATTTATCGAAAAGCCCAGCACGAAGGAAATTCACCTGCAGGTCGACGAGAAGAACTTCGTCAAGATTACGGTGCCCAGCGGAAACGGTACGATCACAGTGCAGTCGTCCAAAGACATCATTGTCAAGGCCACAGCCAAGGTTACGATCGAAGCGCAGCAGATCGACCTGTCGGCGACGACGATCAACATCGAAGGCAAGCAGGCTGTCAACATCAAAGGGGCACAGGTGAAAATCGAGGCTACCGCGCAGATGGCTGTCAAGGGGGCCATGACCGACGTGGAAGGTACCGGCACGATGAACGTCAAAAGCTCCGGTATCACGACGGTTAAAGGTAGTATGGTGATGATTAATTAGCTTAAGGGTTGTGGTATTCAGTGTACGGTGTAGCCCAGACCTGCCGGTCTGGCGGGCGCGAAGCGACCAATAAAGCTGCTGCTCACACGAGTTGACCTGACGGCCTCCAGAGAGGTCTGGGCTACACACGTGCCAGCCAACCTTAAGCCTTGACCCATAAACAGTAAACTCATTGACTAACCCCCTCAGTCAGCGGATGGCCGTGCTGGAACGGCACTGGCAGGCGTTTCGCCGACGGCCACAGCTGCGGTTGTGCCGGTGGGTGTTTGCGCCCGATGAGCAGTGGCTGCTGTCGCTATTTCTGCAGGAACAGGCGGGGATCGATGCCGTGTCGAACGATATTTTCGTGGTGCTGCGAACCCCCCTCCAGGGATGGCAGCGCTACGTCGACCAGGCGCTGGACGAACTGACGGACGGTATACAGCATGATCTGGCATTACTCGATCAGCACGGCTTGTCGGTCGACCTGGCCGACGCGCCAAAGCAGACCGGACTGGATGCAGTATCCCGTTTCGTACAATACCTGCATCAGGTGAACCGCACCGTACGGACGCATACCGACGGCGCGCTGGTGCTGTGCCTGTTACCCGAGTCGGTCGAAGACATGGCGACGCTGGAGCCGGTGCTGACCGCCCTGCTGCAACGCGACCTGCCTGCCGATCTTCGTCTGCTGGTTACTGATACAGTTGGGGCCGAGCAACTGACCACGCTGTGCGGTCGCTTTCGGGCTGATTGCTACAGTAGCATCATCGATATGCAACTGCCGAAGATAATCCGGCAACTGGCCGCGCTGGGGTCGCCCACGGCCCCCGACGTGAAGTTCAGGCAGTGGCAGGCTGAGTTGACGGCGGCTCTGGCGCAGCGAAACCTTCGCGACGTGCAATACTTCGCCAATAACTGCCTGCTGATCTGCGGACAGCAAAACTGGCCGGTACTGGCGGGTAGTGTGGACCTGTCGGTAGCCTACGCTTACGTCGATCACCGTCGGTTTGAAGAAGCCCTTACTCGTTACAGGCAGGTCATCGATCAGATGGAACGGCTGTACGAAGCAGGCGATGCGTCGGCGGGGCAGTTGAGTATCATGGCCTGGCTGGGTGGGGGCGGGGTGTACGAAACCCTGCGGCAACGCCCACGCGCCATCGACTATTACCAGCGGGCGGGCGACCGGGCCGAAGCCTTGCAGGATTGGTTGCTGGCCATCGAAAGTTACCGGCGACTGAGTGTCGTTCACGAACAGACGGGCAACACAAAGGCATCGGAAGCTGCGTATCAGTACCTGTTCGAGCTGGCGGAGAAGCTACCGCCGGAACAGAACGGGGCTGCCCGCCTGACCGAGATCGGTAAACGGTACTGGCAACAACAGACTACCTCCGCCGGACGCCACAAAACCGATGAACGCCTTTCGCAACTGCTTGGAGCCAACTGGCGACGATCCAATAATACTGTATGAATACTACGCCCGCCTTTCGTACCGGCCTGCGCCGACTGTTGTATCCGGCCGTTAGTCAGCCCATCCCGCCCGAAAACGACGAACGAACACAACTTACAGACCTGCTGCAACGACTTGGCCTGACGGTTGACGACTATCTGACTCTGCCGGCAATGTGCCGAACGCTCGACGGTGGGCTAGTCGACGTGGCGACTGGCGAAGTGGTGCTGGAAACGACTGATGCATCTATCCCGGCACCGGTGCCGTTTGCCTGGGGACGACACTGGCGGGCGGGTCACCTGACTGATGGATCGCTGGGCGTCGGCTGGCGGCATTCGTACGACTATGTGCTACTGGAAGACCGCCGGGCCCGGCGTGTTGTGGTGCGACTGCCTGAAAGCCGGGCGGTAGTGTTCCCGATGCTGGCGGCCGGTGAATCGGCCCTGAACCGGCCCGAAAAGCTGCGGATGAGCCGCGATGCGCGGGGTTATGTCCTGCATCGAACCGACGGGCTGCGCTACCAGTTTGCCGATAATACCAGCGGAAGCCTATGCCGGCTGGCAGCGGTCGAACGGGCTGGTGTGACGTACCGGCTGGCGTTCACCTACAATCAGCTGGGGCTGCTGTTTCGCATCACCGACGGTGCGCAACGCGTAATTGAGGTGACGACTGACGCAGCAGGACACATTAGCCAACTGATGCTGACGGCACCCGACGCGACGCAGCCGCGCCGGGTGCTGGTACAATACCGTTACGACGACGCCCGGAATCTGATTGAAGTCGCCATACCGGACCGGCCTGTAACGCGCTACCACTACCGGCAACAGCGCATCATTCGATTGACAGACACGGTGCGCCAGTCCGTTTTCTTCACGTATGCCACTGTCAACAAGCTGGTTCGGTGTACCGAAGTCCGGCGGGATACGGGTGGCCGTGTCGCGCAGTTTCGTTACCTGGCCGACGAAGGCCGGACGCTGATTACCGACGAAGCCGGGCAGGTTCGGCAGTATGTGCATGAGGCAGGCATTGTGCAGCGGTTCATGAGCGCCGAAGGACGTCAGCGGGTCTGGTTTCACAACGAATCCAACGAGTTGGTTAGCGAGCAGGATGCCCTGGGTAATACCACGTTTTTCGTGTACGACGAGCGGGGTAATCTGACGCAGACTGCCTGGCCCGACGGCGGTACGCTGGTGATGACCTATGACGATACCGACCAACTTCTGACGCTGGCCGATCGTGCTGGTGGTGCTTGGCAGTGGAGTTATGATTCGGTTAGTCAACTGACGATGTGCCTTGATCCGACCGGGGCCGAAACTCGGTTTGTCTACGATGAAGCTGGTTTGCCCGTCGAACGACAGTCGGCGGGGCAGGTAACTCGCTGGGCATATGATGCAGCGGCTAACCCGGTTCGGCAGTGGAGCGCTACGGATCAAATCGACTGGTCGTTCGACGCGACTGGCCGGTTGATATTTGCCCGTCGGACGGGTGACGTAAAGGCGGTATTTCCGAATGATGCGCAGCCACTGTTAGTCGCGCAGCCGACCGCCGATGACTATCAACCAGCGTATGATGCCGATGGCTTGCTGCTTCGCCTGCGCCGGGGGCGGCTCAACTGGCAGTTTATCCGGGATGCGGCCGGGGCCATTCGGGAATACACCCGTGCCGACGGTCAGTCGACACGCTTTCACTACGATGCCGCCGGTCGCCTGACCGAAGCCCTGTTTGGCGACGATAGCGGGTATCACTACACCTACCGCCCGGATAGCTGGCTGGTCGAAGCCGTTTCATCCAACGCGTCAGTCCAGTTTGTGCGCGACGCACGGGGTCGAATCGTTGCGGAAACCAGTGATCAGGGAACAGTACAAACCAGCTACGATCCGACCGGAAGCCGGGTTAGCTGGCAAACAGCCGATGGGCTGACTGTAACGTACAGCTACACGATTCAGGGGCCGTTAAGTAAGCTGACCCACCCCGCCGGGCACTATTGGCAAACCTACGATCAACGTGGGCGGCTGACCGAACAGGTGTGGCCGGGTGGGCTGCGCTGTCGGTGGCGATATGGCGACGGTCGGTTACCCATCAGTCAGTCGGTCTACTGGGGAAGTCAGTTGCAGGCGGGTCGACTGCTGACGTACGGCTGGGCTGGCTCGCAGCTCAGCCGGTTACAGGATACGCGCTCGGGAACCGTCGACCTGCGCTACGACCTGACGGGGAACGTGGTTGAAGCGGTCTGCTCGGCGGGCTGGACCGAACGCTGGGTAGCCGACCGACGGGCGTATCAGCAGCGCCTGCTCCGCCCCGCTACCGATGGGGCCGAACCCGGCTGGCAACTGTTGATCGTCGGTGCCATGCGCTTCTACTACGATGCTGACGGCTACCTGCGCGAAAAACGGGCTGCCGGGCAGGTGTGGGCGTTTCAATGGCACGAATCAGGCGTACTGAACCGGGTCGTCCGTCCCGATAAGCAGCCGGTGACGTTTGCGTATGACGCCCTAGGACGCCGAATCGAGAAGCGGGTGGGCGACAGGATCGTTCGCTGGGGCTGGAACGGCAGACAACTGGCCCACGAGTGGCATCAGCAGGGCGACGACGAGCCGGTCGCATTGACCTGGTTCACCGCTGATACAGCGGTGCCTGTGTTGCTACAGGTCGGAAATCAGGTGTATAGCGTGTTGTGCAATCACCTGGGGCAACCGTTGTCGATGCACGCGTCGACGGGCGATCCGGTCTGGACGTACGACTGGTATCTATTTGGCAAAAAACACGGGCTCACAGGGCCTGCGCGTTGGCATACCTACCTGGGCCCTAATCAGTTCGACGTGCCGGAGGCTGGGCTCATATACACCGATTTCGGCTACGTCGATGCCGACAGCGGGTTGCCGCTTAGTCCAGAATATTCCAGCCCCGCCGGGTGGGCGCGAGCTGAACGGGGGCCTCTTCACGCACCAGAATCGTATCTTTCCGCTGCCCGATATATTCGAGCGTACTGAGCTTGTTCCATAATTTGGTGAACACGCTCAGGAACTGCTCGACCGTCGTCATCGACACGCCAATCTGGTGGTGATTGTAGTCGTGCTCAAGCAGACGCAGCAACAACTCCTCGAACTGCCCCGGAGTTACATCCGTCCATTCGTAGAAATAGTGCAGCAGTTCTTCTTTCTGCCGGGTAGGCAGGCAGTACAGCGCTGTGTAAATAATACTGGTCAGGTTGGCGAAGTAGCCGACTAGAAAGACGGGCGAGTGCTGATGATCGAGATTTCGGAAATGGAAAAACACGGTACCGAGGTAATCCAGCATCCGCGTACAGAGCATCTGTACATGCCGGGCAATGTCCGACGGCTGTGACTGATCATGAATCTTGCGGATAATCTTGAACGAACTGACCTGTAGCTCGTTAAGTCCCCAACCAAACGCTTTATAGTACTGAATCAGGCGCGGGTGACTGGCAACCGACGCGCAGGGCGGTATGTACTGACTATCGACTATGTAATGCCCTTCCTGATAAACGGCTTTTCCGATAACAAGGTGATGACTGCCCAGTTCGTCGGCGTTGACCTGCTGCGACGGGACTACCATCAGCCGGTAGGCGTATTCGGTGTACGGGTGCCGCAGGGGCGACTCGTCGGGGTCGGGGTTGCCGATCGGGACTTTTTCGAACGGATTGACAACCAGTACGATATCGTAATCCGGGCGCTGCTGCTGATCGTGCTGTTGACTGACGGCGAAGGAAGCGGTCAACACCGTAAATTTCAGCACGTCGGGGTTAATGGCAATGCGACAGCCGCCCTGCGTGATGGCGTTGCAACGATAGAGCCGCACCTCCACATGATTACTATTTTTTTCCAGCAGATCGAACTCATGCGAGACGGCACTGCCCCGAACAGGCGGTAGCAGGCCGTAGTTGTAGCTCGTCAGAAACAGCGACGTTGCATCACGGACCAGGTCCTGCACGTGATTGTCGGTTTCGACAAAATGCTGCTGCGATAGCTTCATGCCATCGGCCCAGTTGATTGGCAGGTAATGTTTGGGGAAAAGCATGGGTTAGCTGATTTCTTCGACCCGCTTGGCAACGATCAGGTAGTTTTCCTGCAGGTTGTTCTGCGCGATAGTCTGTTCAACGTCGATGTACGAACGCAGCCGAAACAGCGACGGTTTGATGCTATA
>JAKONH010000453.1 GCA_022702045.1 Spirosomataceae bacterium | reverse complement strand
GTCGACAACCTGCAAAAAGTGTATCGTGAGCGCATCGACAAACTCGACTGGATGGCGACCAACATCAGCATCCGCTCTTTCGCTTCGGGCGGAAAATATTGCTTCACCCACAGTTGGCCCAGCGCGTCGCCCAGGTACCCATCGACCGCGTCGGCAACGCGTTTCCAGCGTTCTGGTTCTTTCAATTGTCCGTTGAGCGTTTTGCCTTTGAACACAAAACTGGCCTCCCGGAACGGTTTGCTCAGCAGCCCCGCATTCCCGTCGATAAGCGTAAACACTAGGTAATCTTTCAGCTCATCAACCGATGCCGTAGGCAGGCTTTTGTTCAACGCCAGGTAGTATTCCGGCTGTCCCATCAGCACCGAGTCGATCTTGCTCAGCCCCATGGTGTTGAGCAGCGTACGCCAGTTGAGGTTCGGCTGCTGACGGGTCAGATCGGCAACGGCTAGTTTGTGGTAATTCGCTACTGGGTCGCGCAGGTCGGCGGGGGCTTTGTGCGACCGGGCCAGCATCGTTTCAAAGGCAAGAATACCATCAGCCTTTGTTTTTGCCGACGTCGGATCGACGCCCGTCAGCGTGAACAGCTTTGCGATGTAAGTCAGGAACGCCTTGCGCACCGCGACGGTAGCCGAATCAGTTTTGGTGTAATACTCTTTCTCAGGTAGCGACAGACCAGCCTGTACAAAGTTGATCCGGTTGGTGCTGCTCTGCCGGTCATCGGCACCGACGTAAAAGCCAATCAGCCGTCCGCCGGGATCCGACTTACTAGTAGCCAAGTAGTTCAGCACGCCTTTGTAATCGGTTAGCGCGGTGATTTTCGCCAGTTCTGTTTTTAGCGGCTCGTACCCCAGCGATTCGATGCGGGCCGTATCCATACCACTCGCGTAGAAGTCACCCACCTTCTGCTCGACGCTGCCCGCCTTGGCGTCGGCGGCAGCCGCTTTTTCCAGAATGACTTTCGTCTTTTTCAGATTCTCGTCGTAGAGCGTGTTGAATGAGCCCCAACCCGTCTGATCGTCGGGAATTTTGGTGTTCTTCACCCAGGTGCCGTTGGCGTAGGTAAAGAAATCGTTGCCGGGCCGTATGGTGGTGTCCATACCCGATTTGTCGAAGAAAACCGTTCGTTTGGGCGTAGAGCTGGTGTCGGCATCGTTGTTATTTTGGCAGGCCGTCAGCGCAAGAGCGCTCAGTCCGGCTACCAACAAACGTGACATGTGTCGCATGATGAAAGGGTACCTTTTCGTTTTAAAAATGGTAATTTTGGTTATTGACCAACGAATCGCAACCGCTTAATGATGTGCGGTAACCACGCGATTCCGGTCTCTAGTTCGTAAACCAACCGTTTGACCAAGTATGAAGACATTCATGACCCTGATGCTACTCTGTGCATCGATCGCTGGTTACAGTCAGACCAGCTACCACGGCAAGAAAATTTCCGAAGCGGGTGCGATTCCAGCAACCCAACTGGCGGCAACGATGGGCGGTAAAGACAAGATGACCACCAAAGTCGAAGGTACCGTCGAGGACGTCTGCAAGATGAAAGGCTGCTGGATGAAAGTAAAGACCGGCGATGGACAAACGATGCGCGTCATGTTTAAAGACTACGGCTTCTTTGTGCCCAAAGACATCGTCGGCAAAAAAGTAGTGATGGAAGGCATTGCCGAAACCACAACTACGCCCGTCGACGAGCTGCGCCACTACGCCGAAGATGCCGGGAAGTCGAAAGAAGAAATCGCGAAGATTACCAAACCCGAGAAAGCCCTGACATTCATGGCCGACGGCGTCATCGTAAAGTAAGCGCGTAGCCTTTTACTCCCCGTTGCAATCACACCATTATGAAAGCAGGACAGATCAGCATTTGGTTGAGTATAGCGTTGATCGGCTTTTTTGTAGCCTGCCGACACGGCGATCCCACTCCCGCCGTACCCAAAGGCTACATTGAGCTCAGGGCGGGTACCGCCATCCCAATAGTGAATGGTGTCAGTATAGTTACAGATACAGCGGGCGTTTCGTACTGCCCCAAAAATGCCAACTGTATTATAGCCGGTAGTGCTTACGCCAGCTTACGATTCATAAAGGATCAGTCTAGTCAGCGAGTGCGATTATTTAACGTTGTCGGACGCACGGTGTACCGCCCCAACGAACTCAATCGCATGGACTCCACTAACGTCGAATTAGACGGACAAAACTATAGAGTCATCTTGAGGGACCAATATCTTGGTGAAGTTGATGGACAGTCGGCAGGCCGACCAATTCTCTTGGTTAGCCGGTTGTGACGACCAAACACCGATGATTATTCGGAGATAACGCAACAAATCAATAGATTGAGGGCTGCAACGAATCGGTTGCAGCCTTTTTTGTACCCAACCAATTTAGTCTATGAAAAAATTTTACCTGCTGGCGGGGCTCTCGCTGCTGGCGACGCCGTTACTTGCCCAACGTACACTCATTTACTGTGGCAACCTTTTCACCGGTACTGGCAACACGCTACAACCTCAAATGACCGTCGTCGTCGACGGTAATAAGATCACGGCTGTGCAGAAAGGCTACACGGCCGCGTCGGGTCAGGATAAAGTCCTTGACCTGAAAAACAAGACAGTGCTACCCGGCCTGATCGACATGCACGTACACCTGGAAAGTCAGACCCGGCGGGGTGGCAACATCGACAACTTCACGATGAACCCGGCCGACGTTGCATTCAGATCGGCCCAATATGCCAAAACAACGCTGCTGGCTGGCTTCACGACCGTGCGTGATCTGGGCGGGTCGGGCATCAACGTATCGCTCCGCAACGCCATCAACGCTGGTCTTGTCGACGGTCCACGTGTACTGACAGTTGGTAAATCTATCGCGACAACGGGCGGCCACGCTGATCCGACCAACGGTTACAAGAAAAGCCTACAGGGCGATCCCGGCCCGGAAGATGGCGTTATCAACTCGCCGGAAGAAGCCCGCAAAGCCGTTCGACAGCGGTACAAAGACGGATCGGACCTGATCAAGATTACGGCAACCGGCGGGGTATTGAGCAACGCTAAAGACGGGTCGGGGCCCCAGTTTACACAGGACGAAGTTGATGCCGTGGTAAAAGCCGCCAACGATTACGGTTTTGCCGTAGCGGCCCACGCTCACGGCGCCGAAGGCATGAAACGGGCCATCAAAGCGGGTGTGCAGACCATCGAACACGGTACGCTGATGGACGACGAAGCCATAGAACTCTTCAAAAAGCACGGCACGTACTACGTTCCGACGATCATTGCCGGTAAAACAGCCGCCGATTCAGCCCGGCACTTTGGTTATTATCCTCCGCTCGTCGTTCCGAAAGCGCTGGCTATCGGCCCGAAGATTCAAGCGACCTTCGGAAAAGCGTATAAAGCCGGGGTAAAAATTGCCTTTGGCACCGACGCCGGCGTCTTCATTCACGGTTACAACGCCAAAGAGTTTGAATACATGGTTGAAGCCGGTATGCCAGCCGCTGAAGCCATCAACGCGGCTCTGCTGACCAACGCCCGGCTGCTGAAAATGGCCGACCAAATTGGCTCGATCGAAACGGGCAAATTCGCCGACATCATCGCTGTCGACGACAATCCGATTCAAAACATAAAAACGTTACAGGCCGTCAAGTTTGTGATGAAGGACGGGAAAGTGTATAAGCAGTAAATCCCTGAATCAACTCGTTCACCCGCTGGGGCGCTTCGTGCTGCACCCAGTGGGTGGTGTCGAGATACTCCACCCGGCCATCGTCGCACAGGCGAAGACTGGCCTGCGCCAGTTCCCGGTGCAGAAACTGGTCGTGAATGCCCCAGATAATCAGCGTCGGCATAGTCACCCGGACAGACGGTCGACGGGTAGGCGGTCGGCGAAGGAGCGCCCGGTACCAGTTGATCATACTGCGCACCGCGCCCGGTTGCGACCAGGCCGTGCGGTATGTCGCCAGCTCGTCGGGCGAAAACGTACCAGGGCGGCTGCTTTTCCGCAACGTACGGGCCAGCATCGCGCTTCGGTTAGCGCCCATAAGCCATTCAGGCAGCACCGGCAATTGAAAAAAGGCGATGTACCAGCTACGCAGCAACTGCCCCGGATAGTGCCGGATAAACTTCCGGGTGACGGCCGGGTGTGGCACGTTCAGAATTATCAGCCGCTCGACCCGCTCGGGATGCGACACGGCCAGCCACCACGATACGATAGCTCCCCAGTCGTGGCCAACGATAATCGCCTTCTGCTGATCGCCCGCGTCAATTAACCCGACCACATCAGTCACCAGCGTATCAAGCTGATAAGCCTCAATGCCATCAGGTTTGTCGCTTAGGTTATAGCCCCGCTGATCGGGCACCCAGACCCGGTAGCCAGCCTCGGCCAGCACGTCGATCTGTGCTTTCCAACCGTACCAGAACTCAGGAAAACCATGTAATAGTAACACAAGCGGACCCGTTTCTGGCCCCGCCTGTACGACGTGCAACCGCACGCCATTGGTATCGACAGTGGTATGCGTCATGAAATTGCACCCTAACCCCTACCTGACGGGGAGGGGTTAGGGGTAGGGCTTCTTTAAAATCCGAAGTACTGCTCAGCGTTGCGGTAGCAGATATCCTGCACCAGATTCCCGATCCAGTCGATGTCGTTGGGCAATTCGCCATTTTCGACGTCGTTACCGAACAGGTTACAAAGAATCCGGCGGAAGTATTCGTGACGGCTATACGAGACAAAGCTGCGCGAATCGGTCAGCATGCCGACAAACGCGCTCAGCAGGCCCATGTTCGACAGCGCGTTCATCTGTTTCTCCATCCCGTCTTTCTGATCCAGAAACCACCAGCCCGACCCGAACTGTACCTTACCCCGTACCGACCCATCGTTGAAGTTACCGGCCATCGTCGCCATCACTTCATTATCGGCCGGATTGAGGTTGTATAGAATCGTTTTCGCCAGCTTGTCGCGGTCGTCGAGACCACCCAGAAAACGGCTCAGCGCAGCGGCCTGCTGAAAGTCGCCGATGCTGTCCCAGCCCGTGTCGGGACCAATCTCGCGGAGCCGACGGCGGTTGTTGTTGCGCAACGCACCGAGGTGGAACTGCTGTGTCCAGCCTTTTTCGTGGTCCCACTCGGCAAACTGCACCAGCATAAACGACTTGAACTTGGCAATATCCGCCGGACTCAGATCAGCCAGTGCGTTGTCGTAATCAGGCTGCAACTGATTGAAAATCGTGCGAATTTCCGACTCCGTATAGGGTTCGGCATAGATCATCTCCAGCCCATGATCCGACAGGCGGCAGCCCAGCTCGGCAAAGTAGTCGTGCCGCGATTTCAGCGCGTCGAGGTAATCGGCTAGGGAGCGAATCTCGCGGTTCGTTACTTCCTCAACCCGTTTCACGTACGCCCGAAAGGCTATCGGGTCTTCGGCCGCCATCGCTTTGTCGGGGCGAAACGTGGGCAGAATCTTCACCCCAAACGGATCGGCGGCAATAGCCCGGTGGTGTTCCAGACTATCGAGTGGATCGTCGGTTGTGCAGACGACGCGCACGTCGAAATGCTGGAGCAGCCTGCGGCTTGTGAAGTCAGGCAATTGCTCGTTACAGCGATCGTACACGTCGCGCGCCGTCGCCGGGCTAAGCACGTCGGTAATGCCGAACGGATTCTTGAGTTCCAGATGGGTCCAGTGGTAAAGCGGGTTCCGCATCGTGTACGGTACCGTTTCGGCCCACTTGGCAAACTTCTCCCAGTCGCTGGCGTCGCCGGTGCAATACCGTTCGTCGACACCGTTGGTCCGCATTGCCCGCCATTTGTAGTGATCGCCATACAGCCAGAGCTGCGTTATCGTATCAAACTGCCGGTCAGCGGCAACCTGATCGGGCGGCAGGTGACAATGGTAGTCGATAATCGGCATCAACCGGGCATAGTCGTGGTAAAGCCGCCGGGCCGTTTCGGTTTGCAGCAGAAAGTCGTCGGATAGGAACGTGGACGAAAGCGTCAGAGTGTTCATAAGAGCAAAAGAGAAGGCCGGTCAGTTTTTCCCGGCTCGTCATTTATTTTTTCGGCGGCATCAGTTCGTCCGGCACAAACTGGCAATCGGCCAGCACCGGCACGGACTGACTCCAATCGCGAATGATCCAGTCTTTGTTGGCTTCGGCAATCCAGACCTTCCGGGACTTCGTGAACAGCCAGATTACTTTTTCAACGCCGAAATTGAGAAGCTGGGTTGTCTTCCGTTCGTAATAGTCGAACGGACTGTCGAGTGAATCTAGCTCCGCTTTCGTATCGACCTCTATCGCTACTTTCGGAGCGACCCAGGCATATTTGGTTTCGTCCTGATCGGCCAGATCGGCCAGTGTAAAGATGGCGACGTCACACGCCCGCCAGTCCCCCTTTGCAAACTGAATACCCAGTTCGTTCCCCAATACAGCGAAGGCGTTCATATCAAGTGATACTGACAGATGAACGATCAGCCGACTGACAAGCAAACTCTGTAAAATACTCGAACTCATTACCTGTTCAACCGTTTTTCGACCACCTAGTACGTCCTGGTAACCGGCGTAATAGACGGGTTTACCATTCCACATTTCATAAACGAGCGACTTACGCAGCCGGGCTCGTTCGGCACGAAGCTGCTGCTGTTCGGGGGTGAGCGACCGTTTTGGTTTTATTACAGTTTCCATTGATCAGCACCTGACGTTGAATAAGCAAGTTACGACCTTCGCCGGGATTTGTGGCCTACCGATCATGGCTCAGCCCCACCATCAGTCCACGCAGTTCAGCCAGGCCACGCAGCCGCCCGATGGCTGTATAGCCGGGATTGGTACGTTTCCCCGATGTCAGATCGTCGAGCATGCGGTGGCCGTGGTCGGGGCGAAGCGGCATTAGGTAATCGGCCCGCCCTTCAGCTTTCCGGCGCTGTTGTTCAGCCAGTAACGCCTGCATCACACGGGCCATCGGTACGTCGCCTTCCAGGTGATTGGCTTCCTGAAAGCTGCCGTCCGCGAAACGCTCGGTACTGCGCAGGTGGACGAAATGAATTCGGTCACCCAGTCGCTGCACCATCCCCTCCAGGTCGTTGTCGGGCCGAACGCCGTATGAACCCGTGCAAAAGCAAAGGCCATTGGCCGGCGAATCGGCAGCCGCCAGCAAAGCACGGGCATCGGCTTCGGT
>JAKONH010000177.1 GCA_022702045.1 Spirosomataceae bacterium | reverse complement strand
TTAAGATTTATTATATATTTAAAATTTGTGTTTCTTGATTTTTCAAAGCTTAGTTTTGTTACTTGCGGAATAAAATCTTGTATTTTTTTATCGAAAGATAAATATCTCTGTATTTGATCTTTATCGTAACTTTCTGTTTTATTTTTACTCTTTATCGTAAAAATAAAATCGTCTGGTATTGAGCGATTTATAAAAGTCTCTATTGACGTAAACAAAGAAATAACAAAGACAGCACAGAGTTCAAAATGAACATAAGTTTTGTGTATGTCTAAGTTTCTAGGCTCAGAGTCTATTAAATAATTTTCTAGCATCTCTTTACGAACGCTTAAGATACTTTTTAACTGACGTTGAGCACTATCAAAATAAATGAGCACGGGGTCAGGTTCAGGTATCAAATACTTTTTACCATCAATATTTATATAAAAAGCTTCGATCACTTTGCCATTATCTGTACTTAAAAAAGTTTTCGCATCCTTAGATAAACTTAATCCATTTACTACGTCTTTTTTATGTATTTGATGAAGCCCTTTTAGAGCTTCGGGTAGTTCACCATCTACAAGTTGCACTTCATTAAGAAACTTTCGCTTTATATGTTTCATGGCATACTGTTGTACTAATGTGAAAATGCAAATTAGCTTTCATTACCTATTTGTATTCCTCTACTTCGTAGATACCTGTAAAGTGTGGGCTTCGAAATACTGATGTGTTCAGCAATCCCATTTATGGAAAATTTACCTTCCCGGTAAAGACTCTCGGCAATCATGGCCTTGTCCTGCGCCGATTTGCTCAGGCCCGGCTTGCGGCCCAGCGTCTGTCCCCGACGGCGGGCTGATTGAAGGCCCGCGTTAGTCCGCTCCCGGATGACTTCCCGCTCAAACTCAGCCAAACTGGCAAAGATGCGGAAGACGAGCCGGCCTTGCGCGGTGGTGGTATCGACGGGATCGTTTAGGCTAATCAAACCGACGCCCCGGCTTTCCAGATCGGTTACCAGTTGCACTAGGTGTGCTAGCGACCGGCCAAGTCGGTCTAACTTCCAGACTACTACAGTATCACCTTCGCGCATGTGCTCGAGCAGTTTGTTCAACTCTGGCCGATCGGCCTTGGCACCACTGGCTTTTTCCTGAAAAATCTTGTCGACACCCTGCGCCTTTAAAGCGTCTATCTGTAACGACCTGTAACGACAGGTTCTGGTCCTGGGTCGACACGCGTGCATAGCCGATCTTCATCTGGTCGTGTCTACTTCGTATTTGTCGCTATCGATAACCCATTCCTCTTTATCCGGGTCCCAGTTAAGTAAAACACGGGGTAGGCTAGTATCCGTGATATATTGTCCGTCAGCGTCTTGAATAAGATGACTAACGTCAAGCGGTTGATACTCCTCCCAACCTAACCTGACAGGTTGATAATCTTGAAAACCTTTCCGCATTAGGTCATTCACGTCCTTCTTAGCTTTTTCAAGATATGAGTAAGGAACTTTGATCTTTCCCATTGGAGATTGTAACATTAAACGTCTACAATGTAGAGATAGCGTTACTAAATAATGTAACGAATTTATGTAACGGTAGTTAACCTACTTTCTTTTTGCCAAGCAGGGTAAAGGCTGCGTAACAGAAATCGATCGAATGAATGCAACCGGTTATCGTGCCAGCGCAGTCATTTATTTATACCAGTATATTGACCAACAGGCTACCGGGCCAGCGATCAACGCCTGACCTATTGCGCTGGCTCGTAAAGAAGCTCAAAAAGAGCTTCTTTTTTTATATATAGACTGCAACGACTAGAACGGAAACGGGCAACGCACTGCTGGTCTACTCGTTGGGCAAGAGTTCGCCATTTTGGCTACAGGATTTTCCGATTTCGCTACAAACGCCTACTCCTGGCAAACGAGCTTTGTATCTCGCAAAAACAATTGAAACGACATGACAAAGACCATTTTTATTACGGGCGCTTCGACTGGAATCGGTAAAGCAACGGCAAAACTGTTTGCTGCCAGGGGCTGGAAGGTGATTGCCACCATGCGTAAGCCGGAGGTTGAAACGGAGCTGAACCTGCTAGAAAACGTAACCTTGCTGCCCCTGGACGTGACAGACCGCCAGCAGATCGAAGACACAACCCGTAAAGCTCTGGCAGTAGGCGACATCGATGTGGTGTTCAACAATGCCGGCTATGCGTTGCTGGGTGCTTTGGAAGCCATCACCGATGAGCAATTAGTTCGCCAGATGGAAACCAATTTCCTGGGTGTTGTCCGGGTTACGCAGGCGTTTATTCCTTACTTCCGCCAGAAGAAAGCGGGCCTGTTTATTACGACGGGTTCTTCGGCTGGCCTGATGGGTTTTCCCGTCAGTTCGATGTACGATGCCAGCAAATGGGCGCTGGAAGGCTGGAGCGAAAGTCTTTCGTTTGAGTTGAGTGAATTCGGCGTTGGCATCAAAACGATCGAACCCGGTCTGGTAGCAACCGAAATAGGCGCCAAATCCGTAATCGCTTCGCATCCGGCCTACGAAACATTGCTCAATAAGTTTCAGGCGCTTATCTCGACCGACAAGGTTTCTACTTCAGAGCAGATTGCCGAAGTCGTGTACGGAGCGGCTACAGATGGTAGCACTACACTGCGCTACGTATGTGGTGACGATGCAAAAGCCTTATATACCCAGCGACTTGCTGTGGGTGATGAAGCCTTCCGGGAAGGACTCAGGCAAATGCTGATTAACGCCTGACTGAAAGCTTATGGACTCATTTGCCGGTACAGCGTGTTGCCTGTGTGTACCGGCAAAACCTGCATGAAGTGATGAAAGCAGAACGTAGAAACAAACCGCGCGCCTTCCGGTCGATTACCGAAATGCAACGGGCTTTCGGCTTACCGCAGCCCCTGCATCCGCTGATCAGCCTGCTCGACTATAGCAACGTGCAAATTACAGCGGAGATGTTGGCCGACACGTTTGTAATGGACTTCTATAACATTACCTACAACGAATCGGCAGGTTGCCGCATGCGCTACGGCCAAACGACGTACGACTTCGATGAAGGTGGTATGTTTTTCACGTCACCCGGCCAGCCCCTGACGGGCGTTCAAACCGCGGAATCGACTGTGGGGTTCACCTTGCTTGTCCATCCGGATTTCCTACGGAATTATCCGCTGGACACCAAAATCAAATCTTACGGTTATTTCTCGTATTCAGTTACCGAGTCGCTGCACCTGTCGGCCAGGGAAAGGACGATTATCACCGGCATTGCCAAAAACATAGGCGAGGAGTTGGAAACGGCCATTGATGACCTCAGTCAGGATGTGCTCATCTCGCAACTGGAGTTATTGCTGAACTATAGTCAGCGTTTTCACAAACGTCAGTTTATCACCCGCAAACCAATCAATAACGCGCTGCTCGAACGATTTGACCGCTTGTTGCATCGTTATTTCACCGACGAAACGGCCTTGTTGAACGGCCTGCCAACGGTTCATTATCTAGCCGACAAACTGAATGTATCCCCCCGATACCTGGGCGATCTGCTGCGGGCGCTAACGGGACAAAACACCCAGCAGCATATTCACAACAAGCTCATCGAGAAAGCAAAGGAAGAGCTAACCCGCAGCGAGTTGAGTGTTGGCGAAATAGCTTATCAGCTCGGATTCGAGCACCCCCAATCGTTCAGTAAGCTCTTTAAATCCAAAACGAATCTGTCACCGGCGGAATTCAGAGCAAGCTTTAATTAAGCTGTTAACAAGAACCAGGCGTATAAAGTCAACCGTTCATAAAACAGCTTACTGCGTTAGCACGATGCGATGAGTTGGAGCATTGTGTGACGGCTACGAAAACGAACGTTTTAGGAAATGCCAAGTATGCAGACAAGCATTCTCGGTTAACCACAAGTCTTTTTTTAGCGGCAAACGAGTACCCTGAACATGATTAGTTCGAGGTACTCGTTTGCCGTGAATGCGTGCGTTAGTTCGCACCGATGATTATTTCGGCTACCTCCCGTTTCGTATGAAGATTTCAATGCGTTTGGGCCGCTTCGTCAACATGAATGGTCGGCATATTGGCGAAAAAATCACCTTTCGGGCTTATAACCAGGCTGAAACAGGTGCTGCCAGGCCCAGTTTGAAACGCCCGCAGCGGCCAGAATCAACAGGGTAACACCCCATTTTTCAGGGCCACTACGGGTAGCCATCAGGGTGTAGGTTGCCCCCATGAAATAAAAGATAAAACCGAAATAGGCGGCCTGCTGGAAACGTCGAAGCGCCGGAACCATAATCGTAATAGCGCCGACCACTTTAACGACACCGAAAAAAGGCATGAAATAATCGGGTAGTCCCAGCGATCGGTTGACCCGGACCAACTGGTCGACCATAAGGATGTTGAGGATACCCGCTAAGCCAACCAGAGCGAGAAATAGCGTGGATACCCAATAGATTAGTCTTACGTGCTTGGTGTTCATACTGGATCGATGGTTGATAATTATAATGGGTGTGATTTGGTTGAGCCTTAACCTTACAGTCGCTCTCCGGCGTGCATACCACTCCTTCGACGATGTTTATTTTCTCAGGTTCAGTCTGCCCCCATTGCGCATAGGCGGTGGCTAGTGCCTGATCGAATACGTTGGGTTGTTGCGCACCGCTAACCGCCTGCATTTGAGTGATATGGCAGGTTGGGGTTCAGCTGAAAGCTATACTAGACAACCTCTACGGAGTCCCTGGCGGGAAATTCAGCGAGTGCTTTTCCGAAATTTCGCTTGCCGATATAATAGAAGGGACACATGCTATCACTCCAGATATCGACGCTCATCTTTGCGTTCACGTCGTGTATGATTTTGTGGTAAAAAACGGGCTGACTGACGGCTAAGGCGGATCCAACTGCGAGGCCGTATCATGCGCTACTGGATAGACGTCGCCCGTTTGTTTTCTAAACAAAAGTACTTACGTTTGATTACCAGAAGTTATCAGTTACCCATAGGTAATCAGTTACCTTTTGGTTATCATCTGAGAAAGCTATGCCGAATTACACCGATTGTTTATCCGCGCTTCTCCCCATTCGAGATGCGTTGGAAGTCGTCAACGGCAAATGGAAACTGTTGATCTTAGTTTCCATTGGAGTGGGTAATCATCGATTTCGCGAAATACAGCGCAGTATTCCCGATCTGAGTACGAAGGTGCTGGCCAAGGAATTAAAAGACCTGGAAGACAATGGCTTGATCAAACGTACTGTTGACGATGGTCACCCGGTTCTAATCACCTATACCACGCTACCTTATGCGGAAACCCTGGGAAGTGTGATTGAGACTTTGAAGAACTGGGGTGTACAGCACCGCGCGCATATCATGGGCGCCATGTCCTGACAATCGCCTGGCGTCATAGAAGGGAGTAAATGGCTTAATGCTGGAATCGGCCTGCCCCCATCCGGCCGTTTTCTGTGCTTTAAGCCCAACCCCAAAACAGGCTTCCTCTATAAAGCATTTGAACAATTAGTACTCAACTAATTACGGTTCAAATGTCTGTTTATGACACTGAATCAATATACAACATAAACGATAACTGCATCCAGAGGAATGCAGCTAGCCAAAACCTGGTCAGGGTTTAGTTATGCTTACTCTATTAAACTAGCTAAACCCGTGTTCTTTTCTTGATCGACATTGATAGGTTTTATTGGCAACGTAAATCGATTACGGGTACGTAGTTGTCAGTGAGCGGGCTTTTTGAGTTGGTCCGTGAATGCGACGCTGTACAGATGATTGGGCTTCAGGTAAATTACGTTGTGCTGTAAGTCAAGAAACGTGTTGAAGCGCTTCAGCACGTCATTCCCCAAAATATGAATGTTTTTGTCCCTGAGTGGCTTGTGTGTCGTCACGAGTTGGGCGGGTACGTTTTTTAGTTTGTACTTGCCAATTCTTAGAGCGCTCAGGCTTGCAGTAATCACCGGAATTTCGTTACCCTGCGCCCCTTTCATAATTACCTTTTTAATTACCGGCATTTTACCGGTTGGAAAGCCCCCTTCTGTCAACAGGTCATTATCCAGCATCGCTGTCCGCTGGTAGCCCGTATCGAACAGGAACAAGTTTTCGTTGACAACGCCATCCTGCTCAATTGATCCTTTTACCAACATGAGATCCTTTACGAACTCGATGTTGAGTTTTGCGTACGCCTTGTTTTTCGCTACGCTCGTTGGTAACTCGGCGTGGACGATTAGCAGGGCCTTGTCATAATCTAACTCGACAACCTTGTTTTTAAACAGATCCCAGCCAAACCGGCCATCGGTTTCATGGGCGGTCAGCTCGGCATCGTACACCTTTGTGGAATAGCTCGTTTTACCAATCTGTAACGCATACTCGGTATTATAGAGCTTAGGCACTGTTTTCAGATTGCCTTTCAGAACGCTGTTGATCAACACCAGTTCGGTGGTGCCTGTGTCAAAATTCAGATTCAGCGTGTCGGTCTGGTTAAACACAGCCTTTACATACATATTGTTCTCCCCATTCATCGCGAAAGCAATCGTATCGCTCATCACCCGTGCCTGGGTGAATCCGTAGCGGGATAGTAGCAGCAGACTAACCAGTAGTATATGTTTCATAAGGCATAATTGCTGTTAAGATTGACGTGCTAGTCAGGACACGTAGATCGCAGAAACACGACGCCCAGGCCAGGCACGCAAGGTAGCTGATACGACACGACATCACTTAGTGCCAATGCTAATTTGCGTTGGAAAATAAAGTTGAGACTACTGTCTTCACCCTGCTACGAGCGTCTCCAGATTAGCCCCCTTGTGCGCATGGTTCGAGTTAAAGAATTGTATCAGCCTTCGGGATGGTTACTGCGAGTCGGCCGGTCAGGAATGAGCCGATGATGGACAGGAGGGCAACCAAACTGAGTTTACCCAACGGATCGAGTGGCAGTCCGGCGAGCAGCACCGAAAAACCAACTACGATCAGCGGATGGAAAACTTTAGCGGGGCGGCTGGCTACCGGGGGCCGGTTGTTGGGAATGACATGAACGCGATTGAGCAGGGAGTTACCAGGTCGACCCAAAAGTAACACCCATGTCTGAACACAACTGACCAAGACTGGAATTCGGCACTTGCCTGCCGCACATCCAGGCACGCTTCCTGAACCGACTATCATAAATCCGAAGCGGGTTACCCAGACCTTCTCTTACCTTGAGACATGCCTACAGTTCATATGATACGACTACGTTCCAAGTACTTGCTGGTCGCTGCCCGACTGGCCACATGCATTCTCGTAATGAGCCTGCTTCAGTCGTGTCAACCGGCGTTTCATGTTCAAAAAGCACACTATACTCCTCAATACATCGCGGCACATACCGGAAAGGCCTGGGTTGAAGTGCCGATCGTCCAGGAATTAGTACACATTGCGATGGCTATCACACCTACTGGCCTGGCCGACTCCAATCTGGTCGATCACACTACTGTGTACTACCAGCAGGTTCAACGACATTTCGGTCCATTTGCGCAACACGCGCTAATTCCTGCCCTGGAAAAACGTTTACGGCGTGGCGCCTATACCCGGCTGAAAATGAACAGTTGTGGCTATGTGTGGCAGCATAACAGGCTCCACAAAGATGCGAACTACGACGTCGTCGGGTGGGAAAACGAAGACTACATCGCCCCATTGAAACCGCTATTGGAAAATTTTGCGCAGGTCACTCATTTTCATGCTTTCTACCAACAGCATCAGTCATACTACGACTCGCTGATGCGCGAGCAGCAGGAGCGCGTACCGGTAAGCAAGTCGTGGCGCTGGCTGGAACAGCAATTTCCGGCTCGTTACAACGCGTATCGTATTACGTTTTCTCCACTGGTAAATGGTTCGCACTCCACCGCCCGCTTTGCCGGAAACGGCTTCAACGAAACGATCATGTTCATTTGCCCTCCCTTTCCCATTACAGGCGTTAATGACGCTGTTCAGAATGGGTTGTTAACGCGCATCATCTTCACCGAGATCGACCACAATTATGTCAATCCAGTGACAGAACAATATTTGCGGGAAATTAACGACGTCTTCGGCGACCGGTCGAAATGGACCAGAGCCGGTGATACAGATGCATATGGGTCGGCCTATGCGGTATTCAACGAGTATATGACCTGGGGCGTATTTATGCTATACTGCCATGACCAATATACAGCCGCTGACTTTCGACTCATCAACGAACGCACGGAGAAGCAGCTAAGTAACCGGCGCGGATTTTATCGGTTCGCAGCCTTCAATGCGATGCTGCGAACGCTTTATCAACGCAAAAAAGCATCGGAAACGATTGCGGACCTGTACCCACAAATCATCGCAAACTGCCAGCATTTATAAACTCGTAGCGAACGATGTCTGGCAAAACGATGCGCTGAAATTCAAGGAAGGTGTATTACCTAGCCAAAAAAGCAGCCACACTGCGTGACTGCTTTTTTGGCTAGCTGCCCAATGGCCTCTACGCATAGATTATATTTGATTTGTAAGTCAGACTGACATTAATCAATACCAGCAGCCTTTTTCTTCACGTCCTTAGCGGCCGCTTTTAACTCTTTGGCATCGCTTTTCATGGCTTTCTTTTCCGCGTGTTCCATTTTACGATCCGCTTTGGCATTGCGTGTTTTCGGGTCCGATATACCGGCGATTTCCAGGCCTTTGCCCGTAGCCGCGTTAGACCGGAGTTCCTTGGCTTTAGCCACTTTCTTTTCAGCTTTTTGCTCTTTTTTCTCCGCCTTGGCTTCCTGAGTAGCCTGACCGAAACTGGTTTGCGACAAGGCCATCATGGCTACCACGGAAGCTCCTAAGATGATTTTGTTCACGATGTTTTTCGTTTTAGTGAAAGGTATATTTGTCTTTTAATCTTAATTAATTGTACCTAACTCATGCAACTATGTATTGTTCACCATGTGACCAAAAAAAACAAGTCTATAACCTTAGGCAAAACAGCGGAGTAATCGCCCGTGTACTTGCCAAACAAAACACCTGAGCAGCCCAGCCAACGGGGTCGACTTACCTGGCGGCCGGGTCATAGACGGCAACGGCAACCCTACTGTCTGCACAACCGTAGTATAAAAACCACTTATTTTTGTGGTAGACCAGCCCTTCCACAAACACGGTCCCCGCCGGATATTGGCCGCTTTTTTCGAATGGCTCGGTGGGCACGAAGAAAGGTTTGTCTAGCCGGGCGATGACCCGACCCGGCTCTTTGGCGTCAAATAACACCTGACCAGCCGCGTAAGTGTTGGCCATATAGGCCGTGTCCCGCCCCGCACCGGGTTTGTTGCCGTTGTACAAAACCAGAATACCCTTGTTGGTCAGCAGAGCCGGCGGGCCGCACTCGGTCAGATCACTATCGAAATGATTGGGGCGCGTCAACAGGGCGGCTGTCAGTTCGCCTTTCGCATCCACCGAAGGCGTCCAGTTTACCAGATCGGTGGAGGTGGCAATGTTCATGAACCGTTCGCCCCAGTACATCAGATACTGGCCATTGACGCGGGTAATCACGAGCCGGCCTTTCTCCAGCTTTGTCACGATCGATGCCGACTTGCTGGCCAGATCCTTGAACTTACCCCCGTAAGCCTGCCGGAAGGCCGGACCGTGTTTGGTCCAGGTGGTCAGGTTTTTCGACGTAGCGACAGCCAGCCGAGGCACGTCCCGATTCCACTGGGTGTAGAACATAACGTACACCCCCTCCGGAGTCACGGCTATCCGGGGGTCTTCGCAGCCACCGGGCCACTCAAATTCCTTCTGGCTGTCGTCAGCAGGGTAAAACACCGGCGTTTTCCGGCGCTTCATGCGCAACCCGTCTTTACTGACGGCCATCCCCAGCCGGGAGGTGCGTTTGCCAATACCCTGTCCGGACCGGTCTTCGGCCCGGTAGAGGACATAAATTTTATTTTTCCGCCGGATGGCTGCGGGGTTGAACGTATCGCTGGCTTCCCAGGCCAGGCGTTGCCCACTCATGGGATCGATAAAGGTGCTGGTGGGATCGGGCAGGATCACGGGATTTATACCGGCGGGCCGCGCAAACGGGCCCAATGTCCAATCCTGGGCGGCAACGGGAAAGGCAATTGCCAGCCACAACATAGTTAGTGCGGTCGACACAGGACGCACTTTGGCGAATAAAAGACGAATCATGAAGTTTTCTGACGATGAACCAGCAGCGGAAACAGGCGTTGCTACGACCAGAAGGCTAGTGTACGCCCATTTTACCGGTTGGTATACTACTGATTCTACTACACCAGCTGCGCGACCAGGCCACGGCTACTTTTCCCTGGCTCATCGGGTATTTCCCCGGATTGGGCAAAAGCAGGGTGTATGCTGATCCGATGCAGGCTAGGTTTGACTCGTTCAACCACATGACTCAAGCCTATGCGGCTCTTGTATTCCTTCCTCCTTGCACTACTTTCGTTCGCTTCATTGCGGGCACAGCAGGCTTCCGACACAACACCATCCGTCACAGGATCGAGCCGCGTGCGGATTGTGCTGACTGACACTAATCATCAACCCTTTTTTGGGGCCACGGTGCGGTTTCGGGCCTGGTCGGACTCAACCCGCCAGCTCGCTATTATCACCGACACAGCGGGTGTTGCCCAGCTGACGCTACGGTCGGATACCCCCTACGAACTGAGTATTACGGCTCTGGGCAAAAAACCGATCACGCAGGGCATCCGGCTGACGAAAACCCAATCTACGTTCCGGTTCACCCTCGACGCTGACGCCAAAACCCTGGCATCCGTGACTGTTACGGCCCGCAAAGCCCTCATGCATCAGGAAGACGACAAGACCATCGTCAACCCCGAACTCCTCGCTAACAGCAGTACCAACGCGTTTGAACTGCTGACCAAAACACCCGGCCTGTTTCTGGACCAGGAGGGCAATGTGTACCTGACCAGCGCGGTACCCGCCACGATTTACATTAATGGTCGGGAGCAGCGGATGAGTGCCGAAGACGTAGCTACGTTGCTGCGAAGCCTACCGCCGAACAGCGTTGAGCGGATCGAAATCATGCGCACACCGTCGGCCCGGTATGACGCATCAAGCGCCGGAGGGGCAGTAAACATTGTCCTTAAGAAGGGCGTCAAACTGGGGCGGACGGGCAGCGTAACCGCCACGATGAACCAGGGTCGCTTCGGCAATCAGAGCGTCGGGTTTAGCCTGAACGATGGCACAGGCAATCGATCCAGCTACTTCAACCTGAACTACAGTCGACACGACACGTATGATCAGCTCACCGGGTCGCGCCAGTTGCCCGGCAACCAGCGTATCAGTCAGGAAGGGTACACCCGCACACCGGGCGATGCGCTTTTTGCCGGCTATGGCCTGGGTTATCAGCTGAACCGGCGCTGGGAACTCAACCTCGACGGGCGCGCAAATTATGGGTCTACCAACGCGGCTGCCGACAACAGCACCCAAATTCAGTCGACCGAAGATGGCCAACTGCTAGTCGATAACCTCAATACGGTTCGCAATACCGGGCGGAACGGTTCCCTGACGCAGGGGCTGTCCAGCCGCTATAAACTCGATTCGCTGGGGTCGGAAATCACCGCCGATTTGTCGTATAGCTATCTGGAGACGCGCACAAATCAGACGTACCAGACGGATTTCCAACGCCCAGCTGGTACCGCACTCCTGGGTGAAGGCACCTTACTGACCGGGCGTCAGCTGGCAACCGCCAAGATCGACTGGGTCCAGAAACTGCCGCGCAAACTCACACTCGAAGTGGGCCTGAAAACCAGCAACCAGGGATTTACCAGCCAAACCGATTACGTGACGATCCGACAGACAATTCGCCAGCCAGATCTGGCCCGTACAAACACCTTCGACTATACCGACGGTATCCACAGCGGCTATGTGCAGGCGGCCAAAACGTTCGGCAGGTTCACCCTCAAATCAGGTCTTCGGGTCGAACACACGACTATGAACGGTCATCAGCGCGTACCAACCGACACGACCTTCCGGGTTCGGCGTACCGATCTCTTCCCCTACCTGTACCTGAGTCGTCCAGTAGTATCCATCGCTACATTTCCCGTGCAGGCATCGTTCATCTACCGACGTTCTATTACCCGGCCAAGCTACGATCAGTTGAATCCCGCCATCCGGTACGTCGATCAGTACCTGTACGATACGGGCAATCCAGCCTTGCAACCCCAGTTTACCCAGAACGTAGAGGTCAATCTGGGCGTCGCGAACCTGCCGATTCTGGCTATCGGGCAAAACCATACGCAGCAACTGTTTTCCAGCGTGCTTTACCAGAACCCCGCCAACGCCAGCGTCGCCTACCGAACAACCGACAACCTGGGCCGAAATAAGGAGACGTACTTCCGTATGCTGCTCGGTATTCCGCCCGGTGGTCGCTACTTCTTTGTCGTAATTGGTCAGTATAACCATAATCAGTACGCCGGGCAGTATGAAGGGCAACCCCTCACGTTTAGCCGGGGGTCGTGGACGCTGCTGACTTACCACCAGCTGGACCTCGACAGCCGCTCTACACTCCAGGTCAACGGCTTCTGGTCGATTCGTGGGCAGCGGCAGTTTTATGAGCTCGGTAATTTTGGCACCGTCGACATGAGCGTCAACCGAAAGTTTCTCAACAGCCGGCTGATCGTTACGTTCTCGGCCTCGGACATGCTCTATACCAACCGGAACACGTTTGTCCTGAATCAGGGCAACGTTACGGCCGACGGGTCACGCCGGGGCGACACACGGCGTGTCGGGTTCAGCGTTCGGTATAACCTGGGCGTTAAGAAACAGCGGGACGAAAGTCCAAACCCGTTTACTTTTGATGGTCTCAACCCGTCCAAGTGATGAAACCTAATCAGCAACCGTTTCGTAAACCCACTCGCTCCGACTGGGTACTGATCGGCATTCTCTGGGTAATGGCCTTCCCGTTTATGGTGGTGGGCAACTTGGCGAAGCCGTGGTGGTTTATACTGACCGGCTGGGTACTGAATGTATCTACGCATACCGGTCCTGTACTGGTAATCGTCTACGTTCTGTTCCCGGCTTTCCTCTTCACCCGGCGGTACGGGCTACTGTTCCTGTCGATGCTGGCTGTACTCGCATTTTTCAGTTTGGTCGACCAGCTGTTGATCTGGCAGCGGTATCATGCCGACCAGCCCTTCCAGTGGTTCAATGTGCTGTACAGTTTTATCGATTTGGCGACGCAGGCGGGGGTGCTGGGTGCGGTACTGACGGGCAAGCACGTCTTCCAAACCCAGCAACGGCTTATCCGGGTG
>JAKONH010000163.1 GCA_022702045.1 Spirosomataceae bacterium | reverse complement strand
TGTTGATGTAACAATGGAGGAAAGCTTGATTATCAGGGCTTTCGACCAGGCAACTACCTTGCGTCATCCACAACCCGGCTTGATTGCTCACTTAGATCAGGGCGGTCAGTATTTTGGTAAAACGTATTGAGCGCGATTGGATAATGGAAGTGTCAACGGAGTATGGCGGAGAAAGAAAATCCATACCAAAATGCTCACGCTGAGTCTTTATGGAGTCGTCTGAAAGCAGAACTTCTGGGGGATGATTGTTTTGATAATCTACAAGATGCTCATGGTGAATTATGTAACTATATCGAGGGCTACTGTAACATTCGACGCTTGCATTCAGCCTTAGGCTATCAATCGCCGATTAATTTTGAGAAACAGTATTACCAAGCTAATCTCACTAAAACTCTAAATTAAAAAGTGTCTGGCTAAATCGGACCACCTTAACGTACGGTGGCCGCATACACATGGGAAATTTGAGCTGCTAAGAAGTCTTCAGTACGCTGACCAGAAAACCGTACCGCCTGAGTCAGGCTTTGCCAAACCATCAGGGTAATTTACTGATAAACGTGCCGTTTTTAAACGTGAGCGTGTCGGCAGCATCCGTTGTGGTTTGCCGACGCTTGTCCCGTACCAGAACAACAGCGAACGTACCCTCAATTACACCGCCCTGCGGGTCATACCGGGTAATCGTAAGGGTACCGGTCTGGTTTAAATCCGGCTGATATTGATCCCGTATCACGTCGCCCCCGATCAGGGTTGTAAAGCTTACATTCACCTGACTCGGGTTTGCGGAGCAAGGCTGAAGTGTCGACAGCCTGTAAACGCCGGTCGATAATGGTACTCGGGTGAAGGCAAGTAATTGATCTCCGCAATAGCCTGTACAATTGGCAGGGGCATGTAAGCGGGCTTTGGGATACGCTAGCTTGTTTTGAATAGTCAGGTTGATTGTATGCTGGCTACAGGAATCGCCCGAGTTTTTCCAGACAGTCGAAAAACCACGCCAAGCCTGCCCGTTCAGGGTGGCCATCGAGTCCTCGCCGGATACAGGGTCAGGTGTAGCTGTAGAGCAGCCAAATAGACCGACAAAGGCAAACAAAAACCAGTTGCGCGTTTTCATCGTCGTGTTTTTTCTGCTAGACCACAATTGATTGCTGAGCGTTGGAATAGACCTTTGCTGAGGATCATTTAGTTGCCGGCGGGCGAACGAACAGAAAAGCAGGACGAAGAAAAATAGTTTCTTCCGCGCTACTTGTTGGCGGCTTCTGTCCTCGCATGCATCCCAGCAACCAGCTAGCTGGCGCGCTCCGGACGAAAGCAAACGGGCGACCTTCGTGAGTCGCCCGTCGTTGTTTGTAATGGGATGGTGGCTAATAGCCTTCGTCGGTGACGAGATAGAATGTCTTATGCATTGCTGCATCGTGCTGCGTCGTGGTCAGCGTCAGCCATTCGATGTGTGTGTGTTCGTCAAACATACCTGACTGCGTATCGGTAATGTTCTGTCCACCGTCAATAAGCTGTTCTTTAGCGAACGTGATTGCTTCTTCGCGCGAATCGAAACTGCCCAGCAACTGATCGGGCGACAGACTGGGTTCCTGGTCGGGAAGTTCACCAACGGCGTTGGAAACGGGCGATTCGGTCGGGTGGGGCTCTGCCGCTGGGGCTGCATATAGTTCGACAAGCATTCGTTTGCTAGGGTTGATAGGACTGTATAACTACCAAATCGATGTTTTTGATACGAAAAAGGCTGGGGTTGCCGGCGCGTCTATAGCAGTAGAGAACGGTCAGGCTGGTCTCTATTACTGTAGTCGACATTACTTCCCATGCGCACTACTTCTGCCTTATTTTTGGCCGTAACAACCTTGCTTACAACCGGCGCTGTTGTTGGGCAGCCGACCAGTCCTGTTGCCAGCCGCACCCCGCTGGTACCTGCTCGCTATCTTGAGATCCCGCTCGGACGTATTCGGCCCGAAGGCTGGCTGCGCCATCAACTCATGATCATGCGCGACGGGACAACCGGTCACCTGGACGAGTTTTATCCGAAGCTGAAGAACGACAACGGCTGGCTGGGCGGCAAGGGAGACAACTGGGAGGAAACGCCCTACTGGCTCGACGGCGCCCTGCCATTGGCGTATCTGCTCGACGACAAAATACTGATCGCCAAGGTGAAACGGTATGTCGACTGGTCGCTCGATCAGCAGCGGGCGTCGGGTTATTTTGGGCCGCTGTCGAAATACGAACGCGAATCGGCTAAGCCCGTCGTGGCGGGTTTGCAGGGTGAAGACTGGTGGCCACGTATGGTCATGCTGAAGGTGTTGCAGCAGTATCACCAGGCTACGGGCGACAAGCGGGTGCTGCCTTTCATGACCCGTTATTTCCGCTACCAGCTGGCGAACCTGACGAAGGCGCCACTTGGGCAGTTCAGCGAATGGTCGACGGCGCGCGGGGGGGATAATCTGATGACCGTCTACTGGCTTTACAATCAGACCGGCGACAAATTTCTGCTTGAGCTGGCCCGGCTCATCAACCAGCAGACGACGCCCTGGACCCAGCACTTCGCGGGTCGTGATTGGGTGATGGAAGCGGCTGCGCAGCAAAACGGTGATCACTGGATGGATCGGCATGCCGTCAATGTGGGCATGGGTCTGAAACTGCCCATTGTGCAGGGGCAGCGCGATCCGAAGGCGTTGGCCGCGTGCAAAACCGGCTGGACGGATTTGATGACGCTGCATGGGCTGCCCCACGGCATGTTTTCGGGCGACGAAGACCTCCACGGTAACGAACCGACGCAGGGTGTGGAACTGTGTGCCATTGTGGAAACGATGTTTTCGCTTGAACAGGCTATTGCTGTCACTGGTGATCCGCTGTACATGGATGCACTGGAGCGAATCACGTACAATGCGCTGCCAACGCAGACCACCGACGATTACAACAGCCGTCAGTATTTTCAGATTGCCAATCAGGTACAGGTGTCACGCGGTACGTTCGACTTCTCATTACCTTTCAGCCGGGGTATGAATAACGTATTTGGACCTTACGCGGGCTACACCTGCTGCACGGCGAACATGCATCAGGGCTGGACCAAGTTCGCGTCCCACCTCTGGTATGCAATTGATGCTATAAATAGATCATCCAGTCGGGGACCATCCAGTCGGGGACTCGCGGCTCTGGAATACGCGCCAAACACGGTAACGATGCCGGTGGCGGGTGGCGCTGTTGCTACGATTCAGGAAACAACGAATTATCCGTTTTCCGACCAGATCGACTTTGCCATTTCGCTCTCCAAACCGGCTACGTTTCCGTTCGACCTGCGCATTCCCGGCTGGTGCCGCCAAGCGACCGTGCTACTCAACGGGCAGAAACTTCGCAGCGACAAAGGCGGGCGGGTAATCCGGCTGCTGCGCAACTGGAAATCAGGTGACAGGCTGACATTGAAACTGCCCATGACTGTGACAACGACCAACTGGGCCCGTAACTCGCGGGCTATCGAGCGTGGGCCACTGGTGTATGCATTGAAGGTGAACGCCAGCGTTGCCAAGGCAACGGAAAAGACGGAGGGTATGTATTACGAATACAAGCCAACAAGCGCCTGGAATTACGGCCTGCCCCAGGCGGTAGTCAAAACACCGGTGCAGCAAACGACGGTGGTCGAGAAAGCCATGCCCGGCCGGTTTATCTGGAATGAGGCCAACGCACCCGTCGAAATACACACGACCGGTCGGGCGATACCCAACTGGCAACTCGTGGAAGGTGTGGCCCGCCAGCCCGTATCGACCCGCGAAGTTGTCTATCAGGGAGAAGTTAGTGCCAAGGTTGACAGCCTGACGCTGATTCCGTACGGCTGTACCAAGTTGCGCGTTGTTGCCTTTCCGGTTGTAAAGTGACTGGTCGACTCGAGGGGGGATTCGGTCGGTGAAAACAGGCGAACGGTCGGGTTTAATCCGATATATTCAGTAAAAAGGACAATTTTGGTGACATGCTTTCCGCTTTGCCACATTCGATTGCTTCGTTCTGCTGAAAACCGTAAACCGTTTACCCAATCCCGCATGACCACGCGCAGAAACTTTCTCCGTACTTCCGGCACCCTCGCCCTCGGCGGACTGATGTTGCCTCACCTGACCGACGCTGCCGATTGGCTAGCGGCTCCGCAGGCCGCCCGCCCGGTGGGTATCCAACTGTTCACCCTGTTTGGGCCGATGAACGACGATCCGAAAGGAACGCTCGAACAGGTCGCCAAAGTAGGGTACCAGGAAATCGAATCGGCGTTCAGCCTGCGCGGGGGCTATTATGGGTACTCCGCAAAAGAATTTAAAGCACTGGTCGAAGGGTTAGGTATGCATTGGCGGGCACACCACGCGATGGGCGCCCCGTTTCGTCCCCGACCGCAGGCCGGTGCGCCGACGCCACCCGCTCCTGGAGCAGCGGCTCCCGGTGCTACGACGCAAGGGTCTGCTACGCCCGGTGGAACGCCCCCCGGTGGAGCGGCCCGCCCGCGCATGGACTTCTCGAAAATGCCGCCCATGCTCAGCCTGCGCGACAACTACCAGCAACTGGTCGATCAGGCGGCTGAAGGTGGACTGACCTACCTGGTCTGTGCCAGTACACCCGTCGGTACAAAGGAAGAGATCGATAAGTCGATCGAGGTATTTCGGAAGACAGGGGAAGCCTGCAAAAAAGCCGGAATCCAGTTTGCCTATCACAACCACGCGACCGAATTCGACCCCGTTGCTGATGCGGGTGGTAAGACGCCCTATGAACTGATTCTGTCGCAAACCGACACAGAACTGGTAAAGATGGAACTGGATCTGGCCTGGGCAACCAAAGCCGGTAAAGATCCGGTTGCGCTGTTCAAGGAACACCCCGGTCGTTTCCCACTTTTCCACGTCAAAGACATCAAAGCCGACCGGCAGACGATAACTGAAGTGGGCAATGGCGTTGTTGACTTCAAGCGCATTTTCGCTGCGGCCAACATCGCGGGCATGAAGTACTTTTTTGTTGAGCAGGACATGGCTCCCAACGGCATCGCCGACGTCCGCACCAGCTACGATAACCTCAAGAAGATTCAGGCATAAAGTCGGTTTACGGCATTCAGTTTACGGTTTACGGTAGCCACCGTGGTGCAGTCCGTCATACGCATACCACCGTAAACCGTAAACTGAATACCGTGAACCGAATACTGAAAACCGTATGAAACATACCTTACTCCACCCCCTCGGCCTGATATTAGTGGCTGGTCTGGCGTCGTTTGTGACGCAGGATGGGCCAGCTAATCAGAAGCCCGACGATAGCCGGTTTACGCCCGTAACGGTGGCCGAAGACCTCGACGAACCTATGACGTTCGAGGTGTTGCCTGATGGGTCGGCCTTTATCATCGAACGCAAAGGCGCCCTCAAAAAATACGATGCCGCCACCAAAACCGTTGACCTGATCGCGACGATTCCTGTCAACACGAAATACACCTCGGCGGAGGGGAAAGTCAGCGAAGCGGAAGAAGGACTGATGGGGATGACGCTCGATCCGAACTTCGCCAAAAATCAGTTTATCTACCTCTACTACGCGCATCCCACCCAGAAGACGCATCGACTGACGCGCTGGGTGGTGAAGGATAACAAGCTGGTCGATGGGTCGGAAAAGGTCATGCTCGACGTACCGACACAGCGCGAAGTCTGCTGCCATACGGGCGGAGGGATGACCTGGGATCGGTCGGGAAATCTGTACCTGACCGTGGGTAATAACACGGGTAACCAGCAGGCGGCCCAGACCGACGAACGACCCGGCCGTAGTAGCTGGGACGATCAGGGGCATGCGGGAAATACGGCTGACCTGCGCGGTAAAATCCTGCGCATACATCCCGAAGCCGATGGGACATACACCATCCCCGACGGTAATCTGTTTCCAAAAGGCACCGAAAAAACCCGGCCTGAAATCTATAGCATGGGCCACCGCAACCCCTGGCGCATTTCCGTCGACAGCAAAACGGGCTACGTCTACTGGGGCGAAGTCGGCCCTGACGCAACGACCGATTCGGAGATCGGGCCACGCGGCTACGACGAGCTGAATCAGGCCCGGAAGCCGGGCAATTTCGGCTGGCCCTGGTTCGTCGGCAACGATCAGGCCTTTCCCGTCTTCGATTACGCGACGAATAAGCCACTGGCGAAAAAAGATCCGAAACACCTGGTCAATGAGTCGCCTAATAACACGGGGTTGAAAGAGCTGCCAGCCGTAGCACCGTCGTTCGTGTACTACCCATATGCCGTTTCGGAAGAGTTTCCGCTGGTTGGTACCGGCGCCCGCAGCGCGACGGGTGGGCCGGTCTATCATCAGTCGGACTTCAAAGGTGCTGCCCGTCCGTGGCCGGCGTACTATGAAAATAAATGGCTTGTAACCGACTTCTCCCGGGGCTGGATCATGGCCATCACGATGGACGAGCAGGGGAATTACAAATCGATGGAACGGGTGACGCCGAACTACCATCCGGTCGAGCCGATTGATATGAAATTCGGACCGTCAGGCGATATGTATGTGCTTGAGTACGGCAGCAACTGGTTTCGCAAGAGCGATAATGCCCGGCTGATACGCATCGAATACAACGGCGGCAACAGACGTCCGGTGGTCATGGCATCGACCAGCAAACCCGGCGGGGCCGTACCGCTGACGCTGAACCTGCTGGCCGATGGTACCAAAGACTACGACGGCGACGCGCTGACCTATCAGTGGAAAGTAACGGGTGCCGGGGTTGCTCCCCGCACGTTCACCACCGCCAGCCCGTCGATGACGTTCGCGAAGCCGGGCGTATACACGGCGACGTTGACGGTGAAAGACGCGAAGGGAGCCGCCAATAGTCAGTCGGTGAAGATCATCGCCGGTAACGAAGTACCTGCTGTGGCGCTCAACCTGACCAACAACCGCTCGTTCTTCTTTCCCGACCAGCCGATTCAGTATGCGGTATCCGTCGATGACAAGGAAGACGGTAGTTTGTCGAATGGTAAGATTACACCGGCGCGGGTGGCGATGAGCATCGACTACGCGTCGGAAGGATTTGACTATGCCGAAATCAAGCAGGGGCACCGCAGTGTCGACGCCAGCACGCAATACGCCGTGGCGCAGGCGCTAATCAACCAGAGCGACTGTAAAGTATGTCACCAGGTCAACACGAAGTCAGTCGGCCCTATGTTTACTGACATTGCAACCAAATACAAAGGCGACGAGTCGGCTGCGATGAAACTGGTAAAAAAGATTCAGGCCGGGGGCGTTGGTGTCTGGGGTGAGGTCGCTATGCCGGGTCACCCAGCTATGTCGACCGCTGATGCCAGCACGATTGTCCGGTATATTCTGCACATCACCGACAAGCCCTTTAGTACGCTGCCCGCCAAAGGAATGTACACCGTCAGCCTGCCCGAAGGTGATAATGGGCGGGGTTCAGTCCTAATTCGTGCGGCTTATACCGACCGCGGTGGGAAAGCGGTGCCGGTACAGACGGGTGAAGAACTGATCGTGCTGCGTAGCCCCGACGTGAAGCCATCGGATGCGCCGATGACTAAAAACGTCGAGATGAAAACCCAGATCATGCGTAAGGATTTTACGGCCGTTCCCTACGACAATGGCTACCTGGGTTTCAAACAGATCGACCTGACAGGTATCAAACAAGTGAGTCTGGGCGCGCAGGCGCAACGGCGGGAGGGTAGTGCCGGCGGTACGATCGAACTGCACATCGATTCGCCAACCGGCCCGATTGTCGCGGAGAAAGTGCTGGAAATCGCCCCCGAAGTCGACATGACGAAGTTGATGGCTGAAATGGAGTCAGGCAACAAGGCCGCCCCCGGTACATCTGCCCCCGGATCGACAACAAGTGCATCCACGCCGGGCGCATCCACGCCGAAAGCAGCCCCGCCGGCACCCCGTAACCGGTTTGCGGCTCCGCCCGTCGTGTTGCCAGTCAAAGCAACCAATGGCGTTCACGACCTATATTTTGTCTTCAAAAACGACAAGGCCAAAGTCATGCAGCCGCTGATGTCGGTAAGCAGCATCCGGTTTATGGATAAGTAGGTTAACGGTTTTATGTAGACGCGATCCTTCGCGTCCCGGCATCCGCACGGCCTTTAGCACTGGCTGGCGCACGCTGAGACGCGAAGGATCGCGTCTCTACAACCGGTGTGTAGCCTGCACCGACCTTGGCTACACATACCGGTTCCCGAAACCGGACTAGTTCTAAATTCCCGGCTGTCGGAACAAACCACTGGTTTCCATTGTACTTTCGGCAGGTCGTTCGACCTGTTGAACCTGATGAAAGCATTTGTTGCCTATTTGCTGGTTGGCTTGCTACTGGGAAACAGTCTGATTCCCGGCTTTGGCCTCGATCAGTCGGCCCGGATGGTCGAGCTGGTGCAGCATTATGGTCACCACCGGGTCGAACAACCCAGTCTGGGGTTTCTGGACTTTCTGGAAATGCATTACGGACCTGGTTCCGAGCACCAGAAGCACCCCAATCATTGCCATCACAATCTGCCGGTTGCCGGCCATTCGATCGTCGCATTCGCGCCAACCTTCCTGCGCCTGATCGACGTTCCCCTTTCTCCCCTCATTCGATTGCCGCAGAAAACTTGCTTTGGCTACGCCAACCTGTATTCGTTTCTGGGCGTCTTCTCGCTCATCAACCCGCCCCGACGGTAGGTGGTCGGTTTACGGTAGGTTCACTCTGGTGTCTGCGTCTCCATAGACCTTGCCTGCGTCAGCCATCAGCGGCTTGTCGGGCGTAAGGTCTAGACTCTGGAATAAGCCCCTGACACAGCTTCTGAAAATAGTTTTCAGGCGATGTTCCGTTGCGCAACCGTAGCCGTAAAGACGAACGCCCAAAGGTCTGTGTCTTTACAGACCTCACGCCCGGCAGGCCGCCGATGGCTGGCGCAAGTGAGGGCTGTGAAGACACAGCCCCTGGGGTTCCTCGCGTCATTACACCTATAAGCACAGCTACCCATAGCTCGCTCTTTTTACTGATTTTTTATCAGTTGCGCCCTCTATCTGTGTCATTTCGTAGTGCGATGACTCGTATAGACTGGCTATATACTTATTCGACTCGCTAACCGCGGCATATTCTACCGTAAACAGCTCCGGACGCGGCAAACCGAAAACTGAGTACCGTAAACCGTATACCAAAATTTTGTATACCGTCCAATGAACGCAATCATCCGATTTTCCATACAGAACAAACTGATCATTGGCCTGCTGACGCTGGCGCTGATCGGCTGGGGGGGCTGGTCGGCAACACAGTTGCCGATCGATGCCGTCCCCGATATCACCAACAATCAGGTGCAGGTCATTACCAGCAGCCCGTCGCTGGCGGCTGAAGATATTGAGCGGCTCGTTACGTTTCCCATCGAAGTGGGTATGTCGAACATTCCCGGCCTGATCGAGCTTCGCTCGTTTTCCCGCTTTGGCCTGTCGATTGTCACCGTCGTTTTCTCCGACGCAACCGACGTATACTGGGCCCGACAACAGATTGCCGAACGGCTGCAAAACGTGACGACGCAGATCCCGGCCGGGGTTGGTACGCCCACAATGGCACCCGTAACGACGGGCCTGGGAGAGATTTTTCAATACACAGTATCACCCGCCAAAGGGTATGAACATAAATACTCGCTCACCGAACTGCGGTCGATTCAGGATTGGGTAATCCGGCGGGGGCTACTCGGAACGCCCGGTGTGGCCGACGTCAGCGGATTCGGGGGTTTGCTCAAACAGTACGAAATTGCCGTCGATCCTGACCGGCTGCGAAGTATGGGGCTGACTATTACGGACCTGTTTACCGCTCTGCAACAAAACAATCAGAACACGGGTGGCGCCTACATCGACAAGAAGCCGAATGCCTACTTCATCCGTACCGACGGGTTGATCGGCTCGCCCGACGACATTGCCAACATCGTCGTGCAGCTCAATGACCAGAATCTGCCGATACGCGTTCGGGACGTAGCGCAGGTACGCATCGGATCAGCGGTGCGGTATGGCGCGCTAACCCGTAACGGGCAGGGCGAAACCGTGGGCGCAGTTGTGATGATGATCAAAGGCGGCAACTCGTCGGAGGTCATCAAGCGGGTGAAAACCAAGATTGCCGAGATTCAGCAAACGCTGCCGGAAGGGGTTCGCATTATCCCCTTCCTGGACCGGACGAAGATGGTCGACAGTGCCATCGGAACCGTACAGCGTAACCTGCTGGAAGGGGCTCTCATCGTTATTTTCGTGCTGGTTCTCCTGCTTGGCAATTGGCGGGCGGGCGTAGTGGTCGCATCGGTGATTCCGCTGGCGCTGCTGTTCGCCCTGGGTATGATGAACCTGTTCGGCGTGTCGGGTAACCTAATGAGTCTGGGGGCTATCGACTTCGGCCTGATTGTCGACGGCGCAGTAATCATCGTCGAGGCCACGCTGCATCATATCGTTTTGCGTAACAAGAACCAGACGCTTTCACAGAAAGAAATGGATGACGAGGTGTTTGGCGCGGCCAGCCGGATTCGCGCATCGGCAGCGTTCGGCGAGATTATTATTCTGATCGTGTACCTGCCGATCCTGGCCCTGTCGGGTATCGAGGGCAAGATGTTCCGGCCCATGGCGCTGACAGTAGCGTTCGCCATTCTGGGGGCTTTTATCCTGTCGCTGACGTATGTGCCGATGGTGTCGGCGCTGTTGCTGAGCAAGAAGGTCGTTCACAAAGAAACGTTCTCCAGCCGACTCATCGCCCGCATTCAGCGTGTGTATGAACCCGTACTGCTGTGGGCACTGCGGCATAAAGCCATCGTGCTGGGTAGCGCCGTTGGTCTGCTGATCGTGGCGGGGGGGCTGTTCAGCCAGATGGGGGGTGAATTTATTCCACAGCTCGACGAGGGCGATTTTGCCGTCGACACGCGTACGCTGACCGGTAGCTCGCTGTCCGAAACCGTCGATGCGACGACCAAGGCACAACAGATTCTGCTGAAACAGTTTCCTGAGGTCGAGCAGGTTGTCGCCAAGATTGGGTCTGGCGAGATTCCGACGGACCCAATGCCCATCGAAGCGGCCGACGAAATGGTGATTCTCAAGCCAAAAGATCAGTGGACGTCGGCCACCACCCGCGACGAACTGGCGGGAAAGATGGCCGAAGCGCTATCGGTGATACCGGGCGTTACGTTTGGTTTTCAGCAGCCGGTACAGATGCGGTTCAACGAGTTGATGACCGGTGCGCGGCAGGATGTGGCGCTGAAAATCTACGGGGAAAATCTCGCGACGCTGGAACAGTTGGCCAACAAGGTCGGGGGAATTGTCCGGCGTATTGACGGGGCAAAGGACTTGTACATCGAACAGGTTGTTGGGCAGCCGCAGATCATTGTCCGGCTCGACCGGGCCCAACTGGCCCGCTACGGTCTGAACGTGTCGGACGTTAACCGGACGATCAACACGGCGTTTGCGGGGCAATCGGCGGGGCTGGTGTTCGAAGGTGAAAAGCGCTACGATCTGGTGGTGCGGCTGGCAGAAGACAAACGCGCCGATATCGAAGACGTACAGAATCTGTACATCGGCATACCGACGACAGCGGGCCATGTCGGCCAGCAGATACCACTCTCGCAGATTGCGCAGGTCAGGATGGAGCAGGCACCCAACCAGATCCAACGCGACGATACGCACCGACGCATTACGCTGGGTTTCAACGTACGTGGCCGCGACGTGGAAAGCATCGTCGCCGAATTACAACAGCAGGTTGGTCGGCAGATCAAGTTTCCGGCGGGCTACTACGTCACGTATGGCGGTCAGTTTCAAAATCTGGTTGATGCCAAAAAGCGGCTTGGTATCGCCGTACCGATTGCACTGGCGCTGATTTTTACGCTGCTGTTTTTTACGTTCCGGTCGGTGCGGCAAAGCCTGCTGATCTTCATGGCGATACCGATGGCAGCTATCGGCGGGGTGTTCGCCCTGCTGTTGCGCGGAATGCCGTTCAGCATTTCGGCTGGTGTTGGCTTCATCGCCCTCTTTGGCGTGGCGGTCCTGAATGGTATTGTGCTTATTGCCGAATTCAACCGGCTCCGGCACGAAGAAGGACTGACCGATATTATCGAGATTATCCGGCAGGGGGCCGAAATTCGACTGCGTCCCGTCATTATGACTGCGCTGGTGGCGTCGTTTGGCTTTATTCCGATGGCCATATCAAACTCGGCGGGGGCGGAGGTGCAGAAGCCACTGGCCACGGTCGTGATTGGTGGACTGCTAACAGCAACGTTACTAACACTGCTCATTCTGCCGGTTTTGTATGCACTACTGGAAAAAGGAGCTATCGATCGGGAAGCCAGTCAGAAAAGACAAACACCGACAAAATCGGTGTCGACACTGGCTATAATTGTCGGCTTTGTCGTGCTAAGTACACTGGGTAGTCAGGCGCAGTCGTTGCCAACCGTAACCATCGATCAGGCGCTGCAACTGGCGACGAGTCAGAACGCCCAGATACAACTATCCGGTCTGAATGCGAGTCAGCAGCAGGCTTTGCGCCGGACGGCCTACGATGCCGGGCGCTTATCGGTTGTAGCGCAGTTGGGTCAGTATAACAGCCGCCGGTTCGACAACAATCTGACCGTGACCCAGGTTATCCCGAACCCCACCCTGATGCGCCGACTGGCTGACCTGAACGACCGGACGGTAGCTGTGCGGCAGGCCGAAACGCTCGTCACGCGCAACGATGTGGTGTATCAGGTCAAATCAAATTATTACGAACTGGTATATCTGCAGCAGAAATCGCGGCTGTTCCGGCAGCAGGATACTGTACTGACGGAATTTGTCAGAGCCGCTACGCTGCGGTTTAAAACGGGGGAGACGGGTAGTCTGGAAAAAGCGACGGCCGAGAGTCAGCTGGCCGATCAGCGGGTCCGGCTGGCACAGAATGAAGCCACTGTTACGGCTATCCGGAGTCGCCTGCAAACGTTACTGTACCGCCCCGATCCCGTCGATGTTACGGCGCAGTCCCTACCTAAACTGCTGTTGCTCATCCCGACCGATAGCGTGTCCATTGTGCAGAATCCGTTGCTGCGGCAGCTCGACGAACAAACCCGCGTAGCCCGGCAGACCCGCTCGGTCGAAGAGGCCCGGCGCAAACCTGATTTTCTGGTTGGTCTATTCTCCCAGACGCTGACTGGCAATCAGCTGATCGGCGGTCAGGAACTGTATTTCGGCCCCGGCTACCGATTCTGGGGTGGTCAACTCGGGCTTACCCTACCGCTGCTGTCGGGGGCCAGTAAAGCCCGAATCGAGTCAGCACGGGTGGGGGAGGATCTGGCGCAGAAACAGCTGCAATCACAGCAGTTCGCCCTTCGTCAGCAGGCGCTACAGGCGGTCGAACAGTTTCGGCAGTACCGCGATGCGCTGACATATTACGAGCAAACCGGCCTGAGTCAGGCGCAACTGATTCAGACCAACGCGCGCCGGTCGTTTAGCAGTGGCGACATTGGCTATGTGGAGTTTTCACTGGCTATTCAGCAGGCGCTTACCATCCGGCTCAACTACCTCGACCTGCTTAATCAGTACAACCAATCCGTTCTCTACATCAACTACCTGGCGGGGAATGCCCAGTAACCGCCCTTTCATTCACGACCATGTTTGTTACGTCAATCATAAACGTAATCCGGCCACTAAGCACGTTGCTGCTTGGCGTAGCCTTGCTCGCTGCCTGTCAGTCGGGCGAAAAAAGCGGTTCTACTGTCGAGATGGCGCAGTCTGCCCCCAAAGAAGAAGCGCCTAAACCGGGCGAACCCATGCGGGTGTCGCTGACGCAGGCTCAGTATACCGTAGGCGGTATCGAACTGGGGCAGCCAACCGAGCGGATGATGAGTACGCGACTGAAAGTCAACGGAGTGCTCGATGTGCCGGCGCAGAATCAGGTATCGGTATCGGTGCCGTTTGGCGGTTATATCCGCAGTATTGATCTGGAGCCGGGCATGCGTATCCGCAAAGGACAGACAATCGGCGTGCTCGAAAATCCGGAATACATTCAGTTGCAGCAGGACTACCTCGACACAAAGGCCCGGCTCGAATACGCCGATCTGGATTTTGCCCGGCAGCAGGAACTGAGTCGTGACAATGTCAACGCGCTGAAAGTATTCCAGCAGACCCGCGCTACTCGGCAGAGCCTGCAGGCGCAACTTGCCGGGATGGCCCAACGTCTGGCTTTACTGCATATCAACCCCGCTACGCTGACGCCCGCGACGCTGACCCGTACGATTCGGGTGCCCGCGCCGGTGTCGGGCTTCGTGACCGATATTCCTGTCAATAATGGTCGGTATCTGAACCCCGCTGATGTGCTCGTGCAGATTTCGGATTTGAGCCACCCGCACGTCCGGTTAAGTGTATTTGAAAAAGACGTTAGCAGTATCCGGCTGGGGCAGATTGTCCGGTTCTCGCTGGGGGGCAGTACAACGATGCACCGGGGTGATGTCTTTCTAATCGGTAAGTCGATCGCCCCCGACCGGACAATCTCGGTACTTGTCCACCCCGACGGGCCGCCGGAGCAGTACATTCCCGGTAGCTACATCTCGGCG
>JAKONH010000124.1 GCA_022702045.1 Spirosomataceae bacterium | reverse complement strand
TCGAGGGGGTTCGTATTCACCGGGCTATCGACGCGTTTACCGACAGCCACCCGGCCGTCGCTGCTGTGCGCGACCTGCTGCGGCCGCGCTGCCACAAGTATGCGGGCGTTGCCGTCGACGTCTTTTTTGATCATATGCTGGCTACCCAGTTTTCGGCACTGACCGGCGAATCACTGTCGCCATTTACGGCGTATTTTTACACGACGCTGCGCCAACGGGATGATCGGCTACCCCTTTCTGCCCGCCGGATGTTCGACGCCATGGTTCGATACGACTGGGTAGCGAGCTATCAGACTACGACGGGTATCGATCAGGCGCTCAACGGTATCGCCCGCCGGACACCCTACGTGTCAGGGCTGGATACGGCCGTTGACGATCTAATCCGGTTTTACGAGCCGATCCAAGCGCAGTTCAATCGATTCTGGCCCGAACTCGTTGCCCACGTAGCCGCCTTCCGGGCCTGAACCGATCACTGAAAACCGCAAACCGACTACCGAATTGATTGCCGCCGTTGATACCCTGCTGAAAGACATCCGTAACAAACGCATTGCCCCCGTTTACCTCATTCACGGTGATGAACCCTACTACCTCGACCGTGTCGCCGACGAACTCGAAAAAGTAGCCGTGCCGGTTGCGGAGCGTGGGTTCAACCAGTTTGTGCTGTTTGGCAAGGACGCTGATGTCGGGGCTGTGATCAACTACGCCCGGCGCTACCCATTCATGGCCGAGCGGCAGCTGGTACTCGTGAAGGAAGCCCAGCAACTGACCGGTATCAACGATAAATCGGCGCAGACGTTGCTGGAAGATTACGCGCTTAATCCGCTGCCCAGCACGATTCTGATGCTATGTTACACGAAGGAAGACGGTAAGTCCGGCCTTGATGAGCGCAAATCGTGGGTGAAAGCATTCGGCAACAAAGGCAAGCTGCTGGGTATTAAAAAGCTGTATGATAACAAGATTCCCGATTGGGTCGGCGAATACTGCCGGGAGCAGGGCACGAAAGTAAGCCCCAAAGCCTGTCAGCTCCTGGCCGATCATATCGGCAACGACCTGAAACGGCTGGCCAGTGAGATCGACAAGATCATGATCAACCTGCATGTCGGCGAAGAGATTTCGGCGGCAACCGTCGAGCGACTGGTTGGTATCAGCAAGGAATATAACGTGTTCGAGTTGCAGAAAGCGCTGGTTAGTCGCGACGTCGTGAAGTCAAATCAGATTGTCGACTATCTGGGCAAGAATGCCAAAGACAACCCACTGGTGGTGGTGCTGGCGCAACTGTTTGCCTATTTCAGCAAGGTGATTCTGGTGCAGGCCAGTAAAGATCAGTCGGAGAAGGCGCTGGCGGGTGTGCTGGGTGTCAACCCGTTTTTTGTGAAAGATTATTTATCGGCGGCCCGCACGTTTCCACTGCCGAAAGTGGCCGCGATCATTCACGCCATCCGCCGGGCCGACGCGCTGAGCAAAGGCATCGACGCGCCCACCATGAACGAAACAGACATCCTCCGCGAGCTAGTATTCGATATATTGCACTAAGAGACAGCGTTATTCGCCATAACGTCCTAATCGTGCCGAACCTGTGAAGACTAACGAACGGGCCAATATCATACGTACTAAGTAGGTCATCAAAAATACATTAGATTATTTTCTGTCATGCTGACGAAGGAAGCATCTTCGGTAACGAACGTTTTTGATTACTGAAGATGCTTCCTTCGTCAGCGTGACAAAAAACACCATTGTGAAGCACGCTAAACTATTTGTTCTGTACCAATTATCTCACTGTAAATCAGCTTAGTATGCGCTTGTTGACTACGGTCTATTTTGGTTTGTTGGCAAGTGCAGTACTGGCGCAACCTGCCCCTAAGCCGAACCTGCGGGTCACGCCGTTGGCGGATGGGGTGTATGTGCATACTACTTACGGTACGTATCAGGGCGAACCCGTACCGTCGAACGGATTGATTGTCAATACCAACGATGGCGTCGTGCTGATCGACACGGGCTGGGATACCAAAGACAGCACCGACAACACCCGGCAACTGCTTCGCTGGGTGGCCGACAGCTTACGGCAACCCGTCCGGCTGTGCATCGTCACCCATTCGCACGACGACAAAGTAGGTGGCATTAGCGAATTGCGGAAAGCGGGCATACGAGTAGTCAGCACGGCCCTGACGGCGCAGAAAACCGTGGTGTCAGGCTACGAATCGCCGGAGGGTATCCTCCCCGCCGACACCACCTTTACCATCGGAAACGTGCCGATTCGGACGTACTTCCCCGGTGCCGGGCACACGAGCGACAACATTGTGGTTTGGTTACCCAAGCAGCAAATTCTGCACGGTGGCTGCTTCATGAAAAGCGTGGCTGCGTTTGGGCTGGGCTACATTGGCGAGGCCAATCTGTCGGAATGGGGAAAGGCGGTTCGGCGGGTAATGGATCGGTTTGGCAAGGCAAAATGGGTCATCCCCGGCCACGACGAGTGGACGGACACCAAAGCACTCGAACACACCTTACAGTTGCTCTCGAAACACGCGGCTGCGCAACCCCGCCGATAACGTGCGTGAGCGACTTCAATATAGCGTTAGCAAGGCATACAGTAGCGTTCGTTGATAAGATGATCTTTGCCAATAGATAAAAATCGAGTGGTAACAATGGAAAGGAAAAGTAAACGAATCTGGATGCTCGGAACAGTCGAGGCTATTTTGCTGGTTTACTATTTCTTCCAACAGCCTGAATGTGAGCCCTGTTTGTCAGAAGTAGATTGCCCGCCTTGTATGAGCGAACAGCAAGTCTGGGCTGTTGCAATGGGAACGCTTATTGGAGTTATCTCAATATGGTATTTTGTTTTAGAACGACTGCGACAGCGATAACGCTTTGACTGATGTAGGTAAGCCAAGGCTAATTTTACTACGGCACTGATGGAACAGATCGACAAACTTGCCTGGATTGAGTTGAACGATAAAACTGTTCTTCTGACCAAAAGCTATGGGAAGGATGTGTTTTATATTCCCGGTGGTAAACGGGACATTGGTGAGACAGACGAACAGGCGTTGCTACGGGAAATACGCGAGGAGCTGACCGTGTCGCTTGATGAAAAGACGTTACAATACATCGGTACGTTCGAAGCCCAGGCGCATGGTCAGCCGGAAGGCGTTACCGTAAAAATGACCTGCTATTCTGGTAAGTATCACGGACAGCTACAAGCAAGTTCGGAAATTGAAGAAGTCGCGTGGTTTACCTACGCCGACAAAGACAACGTCGCAGAAGTCGACAAATTGATTTTCGACTATTTGTATGAGAACGATTTGTTAGATTGAAGAAAAGGTAGGATGAAAAAAGAGTTTTGCTTTTTACGAACCGAATAATTCATATGTGTAAATTTTTCTATTTTTAGGGTCCTAAAAATAGAGGTTGTATCCTGTTGAGATAGTATTGGTTAACTATAATTTAAACATGGATTCAAAGGGGGAATCACTTGGTTTAATCGGTGAATTGAAATATCATGTAGGTTTCGTATACTTTATTATTTTCGGTATCTTTTACTTTTTAATTTCATGGGCATCAGAAGTTGGATATTATAAAGGATTTAATATGGATTCGTTTCAGGAAATTTATATTGGTATTATGCTACTTATGCCTGGAATTACGTTTTCTGCAATCACTCATTACGTCAACTCAGTACATAAATCCGTAAGTCAATTCAAAATACTAGTTCACCTGATTTGTTCCGTGATAATCTATTTTTGTGCGGTTGTACTTTTCTTGCGTTATAACCAATATTTTATTGCCAGTAGTTTAGGGTCACTTTTGTTTTTGTTGCTGTCCAAGTTATTACTTGCTGTAAAATATCCAATTGGCCAGCTGTTTGTAGTGGCCATTGGGAGTGGAATAGTGTTCGTTTTGCCAGTTCATTTGCTAGTAGGAAAGAGCTACTCACTTGGTACGTCGATATTGCTTTGGACAATAGTTAACGGACAGTTTGTGCATAGATTCAGTAGAAAACATTTGAAGAAAGAAAGTATGAACTCTGTCTAAGCACATAGAATATGAGCAGTTGGGTCGGTAAGTCTGATGTCCTGACAAGTTTACTTCATAGTTCTTCGGATGGTCCTGGCCGACAAAGTAAAGGCTGAATAGTGCAACATAATATATGGTAAATAAGGAAGTGCTGACAGCTTACCCCGCTCGTTGATAAACTCAAACAGTTAATTGCAAATTGAGAAGGTTCAATATACTGATCTTTGGTACGGCAACATTTGTTTGTTGCGTTTGTACATTAATGACCCTACTTGTATCGGCTGCAATCGATGAAGGAACAGAGGGGGATAAAATTGTCGTAAAGACACTCGAAAAATTGTTTTATGTTTTCCGGTTTCCAATCCATACACTATTTTTTGCATACATGGATGGCTGGATTTTTTTTATCGGACTCTTTGTCAATTGTTTATTTTATGGATTTATAACTGAGCGACTTGTGTCGTTTTATAGAAGTAAGCTAGTTAAAGCCCACTAGGACTTTATAAAAAGGTGGTTTGTTTCCCCTTGCGCCTAGATGGCTCTCCTGTGACAAGGACCACGTTCCAAGGAGTAGTTTTCTGCCCAAACAAGCAAGAATATACTGATTGACGTTACGTTTGTTGTCCTCAGTTGCATCAATCAGCCCCCGTTGGTGTTTTTGCATGAATGCATTCTATCATTGTCTATCAAGACAGGTGTGGCTTATTGTCTCTTTGCTGATTTCTGAAAGTTGATTGTGTGGAAAATAGCAGTATACTGCATCCACAAACAGCGGGGCTATCTAAACCGCGCAAACCACACAGTTCATGAAAAAACAACTAGCCTTTCTTGGGGGATTATTAGTGCTACTGAGTGCCTGTTCCAGCTCAAAATCATCGGTTAACCGCACGGATGGGACGACCACTGCGACGTCGGAGACGAACGCGGTGAATGGCGTCTGGCGCTTTGTGCGGAACGTTGGTGGGGCTGCTACCTCGCCAGATAAGAAAATCAAGCTTATACGCGATAAACACTGGATGTTCTCCCAGTTCGACCCGGCAACTAATATCACGCTGTACCATCACGGCGGCACGTATCTGCTGGATGGAAATTCGTACGCCGAGACAATCGACTACGCCAACGAAACGACCGGTGGACTGATTGGGCAGACGTACCGGTACAACATCAACGTCGCGGGAGACACCATGACCTTGACCGGGCCGTTCAGCGAAGTCTGGGCACGCGTTAAATAGTACTATTGGCGGTCGCAGGAAGGCGTTGCCTGTTAGTCAGGCAACGCCACGATTTGCTGGGCGGGGAGGTAGACGCTGAACGTCGCTCCCTGATCGGGTTGGCTACGGGCCGTGATAAATCCCCCGTGGTTAATCGCTATTCGCTGACAGATAGCCAACCCGATGCCGGTTCCCTCGTAATCACCCTTGGTATGTAATCGCTGGAACACCTGAAAGATGCGGGACTGGTATTTTTCGTCGAACCCAATGCCGTTGTCGATAACGTCCAGGCGGTAGTAGCTGCCTACCGATTGCGTGGGCCGTTCGTCGGCAGGGAGCGTTTCCGTGGCTACTTCCGTGCAGCGAACCTGAATGTGAGCCAATTGGCCGGGGCGACGGAACTTCAGCGCGTTACTCAACAGATTCTGGAACAGCTGACTCAACTGGAAATAATGACCCCAGACAGTCGGTAGTGGGTCGATATCCAGGTGCGCATCGGCTTCGCTCAGCGAGATTTCCAGCGCGTCGCAGGCCATTGCTACCGATTCCGTCAGTGCAACCGCCTGGCGCTCAGGCTCGGCATTGTCGAGCTGTGAATAAGTCAGGAGGGCGCGAATCA
>JAKONH010000118.1 GCA_022702045.1 Spirosomataceae bacterium | reverse complement strand
TCATTTCCCAGCACAAACGCGTAGCGCTGCTTTGGTTCAGGCTGAAAATCGGCCAGGCTTACGCTGCCTTCCGCCTGCTCGACCGCCATCACCCGCCAGCCTGTCTGTTGCAATTGGGTGACGAGTTGCGTAATGTCGGATACATGCTCCCAATCGACGGATTCAGTAGCACCCAGTGCCGTCTTTGTGATGTCACGATGGGGCGGCTGGCCGGTTATACCACAGAGGTATAGTTTCTCCGCGCGAAAAGCATCGGCCGTACGAAAAACAGAACCGACATTGTTCATGCTGCGGACGTCGTCCAGAATCAGGCAGTAGGGAAACTTGGGCGCTGCTTTGAAGGCGTCGACAGATAGCCGGTTCAGTTCGTCCAGGATAAGTTTGCGGGGGGGCATATCGTGTAGTGATGGTGGAAAATGGGCATAAACAAAACCTATACCGTCGGTTGTCCGGCTACACCCGGTTCGATAATGATACGTTTTACCAGTGGAAACTGCTGACGGATTGTCTGGCGAATGGTGGGAATCGTTCTGTTTACGTCGTCAATAGTGAGTCGGTCGTTGAAGTCAATCACCAGAATCAGAAATACCTCCTCGGGGGCTAGATACATCGACGGCGCTTCCAGTACCTTCGATACGGCCGGGTCTGCCTCGATCATCGTCACGATTCGTTCCAGCGTCTCCTGACTCATGCTTTCGCCCATTAGCAGGCTTCGGCTTTCGCGGGCCAGCACAAGCGACACTGCCGTCAGGATAAGTCCGATAATGATGGAAGCAAGACCGTCGAAAAGGGGATTGTTTAGCTGATGGCCCAGAAAGACACCCAGAAACGCAACGATTAGCCCCAACAGATCAGATGCATCTTCAAACAGCACGACAAACGTCGATGGGTCCTTACTACCCTTGATGGCTGACCAGAACGGCATTGTACCGCGCTGTCGGTTGAATTCGCGCAGCGCTGTCAGGAACGACGTACCATCAAGCGCGAACGCTATACCCAGCACGATATAGTTCCAGTGCGGGTCTTCGATTGACGTAGGGTGTTGCAGGTGCGTAATACCCTCGTAGAACGAAACGCCCCCGCCAATACCAAAGATCAGAATCGAGACGATAAACGCCCAGAAGTACAGCTCTTTCCCATAGCCAAACGGACGGTTAGCGTCGGCGGGCTTATGACTGCGCTCGATACCGATCAATAGCAGGACTTCGTTGAGCGTATCGACCAGTGAGTGAATACCCTCCGAAATCATCGCTGAGCTACCCGTCACACTGGCGGCAATGAACTTGGTAGCAGCAATCCCCAGATTCGCAGCCAGGGCGCTGTAGATCGGCAGTTTAGAGGCAGCCATAAACAGTTGATGTCGCTAATGCCAACCGGCTGCGGAGGGAATTGTTTGTCGGGCCGATTCATAGAATGCCAATGAGACAGGCCTGCGCTACTGCAAACGACGGTCCGGACAGGTTGACATTGTCAACGCAGGCTGGTAGTGGGCGTAAGAACACGGATGTCGACGACTGCTTCGGTCATCATACCAATGAAAGGCTAGCAAACGCAGTCTCCCGCTTGCTTTGTTGATAGCCCGTAAGGCTAGCAAAGCAAGCGGGAGACTGCGTTTGCTAGCCGTGAGCGAGTCGAACATTGCTTAGCTACCTGAGGTTCATTCTATAAACCGGTATACTCCATTGCAATCATGGCTATTCAGCGTTATAAAGTATTGCACGATTACGTTCAAGCCAACGAGACGGTGGTGGACGAGTATGATGATGTTGCGCTACAACTGCTGGAGGGGGAGTTGCCTGCCGACCTGAAAGGTGTCTTATACCGGAATGGAAACGGTCGGTTCGCGCATCAGGGAGTATGGTACGATCACCTGTTCGACGGCGACGGCATGATTTCGCGCTTCGAATTCGACGGCCAACGGGTATGCTACCGTAACCGATACGTACGGACGAGGGAGTTTCTGGAAGAGGAAAAAGCGGGGCGGATGCTGCATCGGAGTTTCGGAACGAACCTACCGGGCGGCTTGCTGAAAAACGCCTTTCGAATGCAATTTAAAAATGCAGCAAACACCAGTGTCGTCAGTCATGGCGGGCACATGATGGCACTTTGGGAGGGCGGCTGGCCCCACCGCATCGACCCGGTCACGCTGGAAACCATCGATCGTTATGACTACGACGGTGTGCTCAAAAACCAGTTTTCGTGGCTCGATAGCCAAATCATGCCGGAACTGCCATTCTCAGCGCATCCCAAGATTCACCCGGACACGGGCGTATTGTATAACTTCGGTACGGTGGCCGGAACGAAGCAGCGGCTGGTATTGTATACAGTCGATCCCGATGGTAAAGCGATGATCGATCAGGTGATTGAGATGGAAGACATGACGTTCTCACACGATTTTGTTGTCACCCAGAGCGGTCATCGAATCCTGTTTCTGACGCCCGTTGCTTTCGATATGCCACGGGCGTTGCTTGGACTGACTTCACCGGCAGCCTCGATTCGCGTCGACCGTAACAAGCCGACACTGGTGCTGGTTATCGACCCGGATGGGACGATTCACCGGCTGACGACCGATTTCTGCTTTGTCTTTCACTTTGTTAACGGCTATCAGGAGCGCGACGGGAAGCTAATCGTCGACGGACTGATGCTGGATTATTTCCCGGAATCGGATCTGATGAAAGCGTACCTGAACGGCGATGTAGCTGACGACGGTACAGGTGCCCGCTTCACCCGCTATATCATCGACCTGACTACCAAGCAGGTAACTTACAAACCGTTGGCCAATTATGAAGGTGAACTTCCTGAAGTTCACCCTGATCGGGTCGGTAAGTCGTACCGGTACGCCTGGGGTATCGGCCGGCCGCTGAGCCACAGTCGCCCGCTGGCCGATCAGCTTGTCAAGATCGATGTGACAACCGGACAGGGTATTCATACCGGCGATGATCACACCCTGCCGAGCGAACCAATCGTTGTGCCCCGCCCTGGTAGTACCGCCGAAGACGACGCCTGGCTACTGTATTTGCTGTTCGATGATCGCACGAAAACAACGGACCTGGTCGTATCCGATGCCGCCACGCTGACCACCACCGCCCGCCTGCGACTACCCCACAATATTCCCCTCGGTTTCCACGGCATGTGGTTGGCGCAAGGGTAGAGACGCGACCCTTCGCGTCTCATCCACCGGATGGTTTAATCCGCCGGATGGTTTTGTCCACCCGGATGTTTGGCTGCGGATGATTGCTGACGCGAGCTGAGACGCGAAGGGTCGCGTCTCTACGCTGACCGGCTGTTGTTTTACTATGTCAGTCCTGCCGGTTCTGCGGCTGAAACGGCGGAGTTCCCCTGAAAAATTGCTATATTTGTCTAGATCAGCCTACGAAAAATTTAGTGAAAACAGCCGCTCCAGCTACGTCATCCGCGAAGAAAAACGAAACCCCCCTTAACCGCCAATACAATCAGATTAAGGCTAAGTACCCGGGGGCGCTGCTGCTCTTTCGCGTCGGTGATTTCTACGAAACGTTCGGTGAAGATGCCGTGCGGGCCAGTAAAATTCTGGGTATCACGCTCACCAAACGTAACAACGGCGGGTCGAACGAAGAACTAGCCGGTTTCCCGCACCACTCCCTCGATACACACCTGCCTAAGCTTGTTCGGGCTGGTGAGCGCGTCGCCATCTGTGATCAGCTCGAAGACCCGGCGCTGGCTAAAGGAATTGTCCGGCGGGGGGTTACGGAACTGGTGACGCCCGGTGTTTCGTATAATGATAACGTACTCGACACCCGACGCAACAATTACCTGGCCGCTGTTCAGTTTGGCAAGGGAGACGATGAGTTTGGGGTGTCGTTTCTGGATATATCGACGGGCGAATTCCTGGCTTCACAGGGAAACGCGGCTTATGTCGACAAACTGCTGCAGAGCTTTAATCCATCAGAGGTATTATACTGCAAGCGCAACCGGCAGGAGTTTGGCGCACTGTTCGGCGATAAGTTTCACACCTATACGCTCGAAGACTGGGCCTTCACATATGACTTTGGCTACAACTTCCTGCGGCAGCATTTCCAGACGACCTCGCTCAAAGGGTTTGGTATCGAAGGACTGCCCGACGGTATTATCGCAGCCGGCGTAATTTTACATTACCTCAACGAAACCGAGCATAAAGATCTTCAGCACATTACGCGCATAACGCGGCTGGAGGAAGATCGTTACGTCTGGCTCGACCGCTTCACGATTCGTAATCTCGAACTGACTGTGGCACAGCAGGAGGGGGGCGTTCCACTAATTCAGATTCTTGATCAGACCGTGACGCCGATGGGCGCACGGCTGCTGCGGAAGTGGCTGAACCTGCCCCTAAAAGAGAAAGCTCTGATCGACGAGCGGTTGAACATGGTCGATTTGCTGGTGCAGGACCTGGATCTGGCCGACACCATGATGAACCATCTCCGGCAGATCGGCGATCTGGAACGGCTGGTTTCGAAAGTGGCTGTCCGGCGGATCAATCCGCGCGAACTGTTGCAACTCAAGCGGTCGTTGCAGCATGTGCTGCCAATTAAGGAAATGCTGATTACGGCGCTGAGTCAGCACGATTCGCCGAGTCGCAATCCGGGGTCAATGAAAAAATACGCCGACCAGCTCAACCCCGTCGCGTTTCTACTCGACCGCATCGAAGCGGAATTACGCGAGGATCCGCCGACGCTGTCGAATCAAGGCGGTATGATCAAGCCCGGTATCAACGCTGAACTCGATGAACTCACTGCCATTGCCTACACCGGGAAAGATTATCTGGTGCAGTTGCAGGAGCGCGAAATCGAACGGACGGGGATTACGTCGCTCAAGGTTTCGTACAATAAAGTGTTCGGCTACTACCTGGAAGTAACACACGCCCACAAAAACCGCGTTCCCGACGATTGGATTCGGAAGCAGACGCTGGTAAACGCCGAACGGTACGTCACGCCCGAACTCAAGGAATACGAAGAGAAAATTCTAAACGCCGAAGAACAGATCTTTCAGATCGAAGCCCGCATGTTCGGCGAACTGGTGCTGGCAGCCGGAGAATACGTCGGGGCCATCCAGCAGAATGCCCGTGTCCTATCGGTGCTCGACGTGCTGTCGTCGTTTGCGCGGGTCGCAGTGAAGAATAAATACATTCGACCGGAAATCAACGAGAGTAAGGCGCTGAATATCAAAGACGGCCGTCACCCGGTGATCGAGCAGCAACTGCCCCCCGGTGAACCGTATATTCCGAATGATATTTACCTCGACGACGAAAGTCAGCAGATCATCATCATCACGGGGCCGAATATGGCCGGGAAATCGGCGCTGTTGCGGCAAACGGCGCTGATCGTGCTAATGGCGCAGTCGGGTAGTTTCGTGCCGGCATCGTCGGCAGAGATCGGGTTGGTCGACAAGATTTTTACGCGCGTTGGAGCCAGTGATAATCTATCGCGCGGGGAAAGCACGTTTATGGTCGAGATGACCGAAACGGCCAGCATTCTCAATAACCTGAGTGAACGGAGTCTGGTCCTGATGGATGAGATTGGGCGCGGAACGAGTACCTATGACGGCGTATCGATTGCGTGGGCGATCACGGAGTATCTGCATAACAAAACCGATTGCCGCCCCAAAACGCTGTTTGCTACCCACTACCACGAACTGAACGATCTGGCTACTGCTAATCTGCGCATCCGCAACTTCAACGTAGCGGTCAAGGAGGTTGGTAACAAGGTGATATTCCTGCGTAAACTGAAAGAGGGTGGGTCGGAGCACAGCTTCGGTATTCACGTGGCTCAGATGGCTGGTATGCCCGCGCAGATCGTGAGTCGGGCCAGTGAGATTCTGAAACAGCTCGAATCATCGAACAGAACAGAGCAGAACCGGGAATCGATCCAGAACGCTGTGCCACAGGAACGGGAATTGGCGCTGAAGATTTTCGAAGCCGGCGACCCCAAAGCCGAGTTGATCAAGGAAAAACTCCGTGCTATCGACGTCAACCGGCTGACACCTATCGAAGCCCTACTCAAGCTAAACGAGTTGCTTAATTTGGTTGAGTGACAATATAAATAAGTGCCCCTGCTACACTGGCTATATACGAAACTGGTAGCAGGGGCAACTCATTGCTTACCGTTTGACAAACTCGTCGAGGGCGATGTCCTGACTAACGTCGGCGTTGGTGCGAATGCTGTACCAGGTCGGATAATAGCCGGACGGTTGGTACTGAGCGGGTAGCTTAATTGGCTTGTCGGGCGTCGGGTTGGCCTTCAGGTAACTCAGCGTTACCATCTGTTCCCAGACCATCACCTTGCCATCGTAGCTGCCGAAAACAAACGTTTCGGTAAACGGACTGCTTTTGTAATCCGGGCTAGTCACGTCAGCCCAGGGCGCGCCCATCGTACACCCCCGGCCCCTTACCATAATCGGAATGCATATAAACAGAAGCCGTCAGGTTGTCGAATTTCGCTGCCGTTGCCGCTGCGTAGACCGGAACTAAGGTAGTTTGTAAGACACATAACAGGACGGTTTCTGGAATAGAATGAGGACTGTAAATTGCTGAGGTATGCCGATCGGCATAATTTGGATACAAGTCTATCTGTTCTCGCTCATATAGCTCGATGCATAAATAGAGGCTGGCTGAGAAGGCGAACAAATGGTCGCTTTGTTTTATAATGCGCTTCCTTTGGCGTAACGCATACGTACGTCAACGCTTTTCCCTGCCTGTAATGTCTACTGCATATCCTCTTCTGCTGCTGACCGGCAGCATCGGCTTCATCATCTGGCTAACCGCCTACAAGCGGGTCAATGCCTTTTTTGCGTTACTGCTGGCAGCGCTGGGCGTTGGCTTATTGAGCGGACAGCCGCTGGATAGTATCGCCGGTACGCTGAAAACCGGCTTTGGCCATACGATGGAGAAGATCGGGCTGTTGATCATCCTCGGCACGACATTAGGTGTCATTCTGGAACGAACCGGCGCTACGCTAAGCATGGCCAACCGCATTCTTCGAATGGTCGATGAGCGCAACGCCCCGCTGGCCATCGCCCTGACGGGGTTTGTGATTGGCTTTCCGATCTTCTGCGACAGTGGTTTTATTATTCTGAGCGGGTTGAATCAGTCACTGGTGCGTAAAACACAGATGCCCATGCCGGTCATGGCCGTTGCGCTGGCGACATCGCTGTATGCCGTACACTGTCTGGTACCACCACATCCGGGCATTACGGCAGCACTCGGTACCATTGGGGGCGATGTCGGTATGGTCATGCTGGTCGGATTGGGACTCGCCATACCGGCCGCTGCCGTTGGCTATGGTTGGAGTATCTGGCGTGGGAAAGCCGTTCTTCACGACCCTATCGATGCTGTACCAGAGCCGGTGACCGACGAGCAGCTCCCCTCGGCGGGCTTATCGTTTCTACCAGTCATTTTACCAATTGCGCTGATTGCGGGTAAGTCACTGGCACTACTTGCGATGACAGCGCAACAGGCGGCTGAACACCTGGGATGGCGATTGCTTGTTTTCACCGGCGAACCTGTTGTTGCACTGGGGGTGGGAATCGTCGTATCGTTACTGCTCATTCAGTTCCGGCATCGCAATGAGCTGACGCATTGGCTGACCGAGGGCGTCGACAAGGCCGGGATGATCGTCGCCATTATCGCCGGGGGCGGCATGTTTGGTGAAATGTTACAAGTGACGGGCATCGGTAAAAGTATCGGTGATGCCCTGAGCGGTATGCCACTGGGTATTTTCTTTCCGTTTCTGATAGCCGCTTTATTGAAAACGGCCCAAGGCTCATCAACGGTGGCGGTTATTACATCGGCTTCGCTGGTAACGCCATTGCTCGCCAGTCTGGGTCTGCAATCGCCGATAGGAGTTACGCTGGCGGTGTTGAGTATGGGGGCAGGGAGTATGGTTGTCAGCCATGCCAACGACGCCTATTTCTGGGTAATCAGCCGTTTTTCTGACCTGCCTACCGCCACTATGTTTCGCGTCTACAGCCTGGCTACAATCGCTATGGGCGTTGTCGTACAAATACTGATCTGGGGGCTGTTTTTAGCCCTTAAGTAAGTGGCGAAATCGTTGCAGAAATGGCCAGAAATGGCGATATTGACAGGTAATTGATCCGTATCTACACACACAGCCAGCCTGTACATAAATCACATAAACAACAAATGGAATTGAACGTATTGAACGCTCCGCTGACGGCCCACGAGATCGAATGGCGGGTACAAAGTCAAACTAAAGACGGCCAGAAAATTATCGTCGTCCCGTATATCACCAACCGATGTGTGATGCAGCGTTTCGACGAGCAGTTTGGCTGGTCTGGATGGAATAACGAAATTAAGGAAATCGACGGAGGCTTCCTGTGCACGATCACCGTCATGCTACCCGATGGTAATGCCGTGAGCAAAACCGATGGCGCCAGCCGCACGGGTATCGAGCCCGTCAAAGGGGGGATTTCGGACGCGATGAAACGCTGCGCCGTGCAGTTCGGAGTGGGTCGTGCGCTGTACGACTTTCCGAAAGTGTTCGTCGAAACGACAGACAAATATATCCCTAGCTGGGCGGTTCCGCTGCTTGACGCCATGGTGGCGAAGATCAACGCCGGTGGTGCCGTCCGCGATGTTGTCGTGCTCAAACCCGAACACGCCAAGCCTGCGCGCGTAGCGTAGAGAATGGTAGATAGTGACTTATCATGCCGAGCCTGTGAGGTGTCTCCGTTAACAGCGCCTAGAACCGTTATCGAAGATGTCTCGCTGGCCCGGCACAATAGAGATTATAATTAAAAAAAGCGCCCCTGTTTCGGGACGCTTTTTTTAATAGTCAACCAATGAATTATCTCCCGCTACCCAGTGCCGCTGGCACGCTGCTCATGCCCTGCGATAAAGCCTGCAGCTTTTCCGATAGTGATGTAATTGCTTTTTTGTACTGCGCTTCGATAGCGGGCAGGTTCGCTGTCGACTTCAGCGACGCTTCGTAGAGCAGACCGGGCGGCATCCACGACGCGTAGCCACTGTTCGGGTCCGACGAGGCATAGAGCGATTTATACCAGCCCCCAAATGCGTTGCCTTTGGGGTCGATGAACGAGCGTTCCAGCATCCGTAGCTCGCGATTTAGTGCAACCAGTTTGTCGGTACGGCCTGCCTTGAGGTACTGCTGCCGGGCCGCTTCAGCCGCGTCGGCAGTACGGCTTAACTCGGTAACAGCGTCAAGCAGGGGTTTTATTGAATACGTAGGTGCGTAGGTCTGAATGGCTTTCTCGGCGGCTTTCAGGTGAACGGCTAAGTCGGCCGGATACCGTTTGACATCGTAAGGCACCAGGTCGGCGTTGGCTAGTCGCAGCGTCATCGTCCCGACAACCTGTTCCATCATCGGGCCCATTTTATAAGTTGGGTCGGCGAATTTGTCGTAGAAGAACAGATCATCATACTGCGAATGGTACAGTGTTGGGCCTTCCATACCCGCACTGAGCGATGGAATACCGATGTGCATGTACGGCGCAATATGGTCGGAACCACCGCCGAGGTTACCAATCGTTGGTTCGCCGTCGCCTACCGCCGGAGCCGACGAACCCGTCACACGCGTCGGGTTACCGGCTGCCCGGTTACCCATCCAGTGCTGATACACTGTTTTGTTGGAATCGGGGTACTGAACGGCCTGCGTCGCTTCGATAATCAGCGTTTTCATACTTGGCGACGCACTCGCGCCGAACTTCCGGCCCGACACGGCCGCGTCGTAATTCATGTAGGCCACAGCCTTCTGCGTCAGCTCATCGCGGAACTGCTCGCTCCATTCGGCTGAACCAATCACACCCGGCTCTTCAGCGTCCCAGTGGCAGACTTTGATTGTACGGCGGGGTTTCTGTCCGGCCTTAGCCAGTTTGCCCAGCGACTCGGTCATACTCAGTAGCATGGCGGTGCCGGAGTTGGGGTCCGTAGCGCCGTACGACCAGGCGTCATAATGGCAACCGGCAATGATCCATTCGTCCGGAAATTCGGCACCGGTAAGCGTTCCGACAACCTGGTAGATGCGCTGAATCGCTTTTTCCTGCTTGACCATCAGCCGCACTTTTAGTGTTGGCCCACCTTCGAGCCGGTAGGTAAAGGGCAGACCGCCCTGCCAGCCGTTGGGTACGGGACGGGCACCGGTCATGCGTTTCAGTATCTCAGTGGCTGACCCGTAAGGCAGCGGTGTCACCGGAATCGTATGCAGCCCAACCGCTTGCTGATCGAGTCGTTTGGGCGTGTTTTTCGCATCCAGGGGCAGGGCTGCTTCGCCGGGCGTCAGTGGGTCACCGGTATAAGGTGTGGTCAGCAGTGAGCCGCGCTGGATGATACTCTCTGAATAGTATGGACCTTCGGGAAAGGTCAGCCCGCGCATGTAGCCGGAATCCGACGGGTCGGTGAAGATGATAACGCCCGCAGCACCAGCTGCCTGCGCAAACTGGGCTTTGTAACCCCGGAAGTTACCACCGTAGCGCGCCAGCACGATCTTGCCGTCGACCGATATGCCCATCGCCTTGAGTTGCTCGAAATCTTCCTTACGCCCGTAGTTGGCGTAGACGACTTCGCGCGTCACATCACCTGAGCCTGACCAGGCATTGTAACCGGGCGTCAGGCGCGGGTCACTGGCGTATTTGTCCTGCGTGAAGATAAATTCCTTGATGTTGAGTGGTTGCCGGATGGGTTCGACCAGTTCGACGGCAATCTCGCCGGGACCTTTCGGTAACAGTACGTCGTGCGGGTAAATATCGACCTGCCAGCCTGCTTTGCGCATGGTTTCGGCAATGTAGTCGCGAACCTGCTCATTCTCTTTCGAGCCTGTAATGTGCGGTACACTACTCAGCTTTTCCAGGTGATTTTTGAACGCGGTCGACGATTGTTTTGCTTTAAAATCAGCTTCGATTTTGTACTGATCCGCCTGCCGGGCCGGTACGAAGCCTGACAAAGACTGCTGAGCAAGCGCTGACGATAAATTGACAATCAACGCACTAGCTACTACTGCGCATTTACTGATCATATACAGTTGCTTCATATATATTTGGTTAACACAGATTAAAAATTAGTAGGCTTGCTCAATTTATAGAAAAACCGGAATAATATTTGGTGATGGTACGTTTAATAAATAAATGTCTACGCAGGATGTTCTTTTGCTTAGACATTATTTCGACGAAATTGGATTATTGCCATTTCGCCAGTACTACGCCCACACTACTGTTTGCTAAGGGTTACTACTCAGTTCCCGCTACGTACGTTTTTCTATCCCACTGATTAGCTGTGCATACTGTCAGGCTATAAAACGCCGGAAGAAATTTCTGTGTCCACTTATTCCGTTTACTTGTGCAACGTTTATTTACGAACAAATTAAGAAGGCCGGCAAAGGTGCTGTGCCTGACTACCCGCTTACTACTGCTGACCGGCCTTTCGTCAATAAGTTTTGGGCAAACTACGTATTACGTAGCTTCTTCGGGTAATGACGCTAATACAGGTCGGTCGAGCGACGCGCCGTACAAAACCATCGATAAGATCAATAGCCTGTCGTTGCAGCCCGACGATCAGGTGCTGTTCCGGCGGGGCGATACGTTTCGGGGCAGTCTGAGAATACGGCAATCCGGTGCAGCTAACCGGCCCATCGTGATCGATGCTTTTGGCGATGGGAACAAACCCATACTGGCTGGCTCCGCACAGCTTGTAAACTGGAACAACATTGGAAACAATACCTGGCAGGCAAGCTGCCCCGCCTGCGGTAACGACGTGACGGGCGTATACCGTAACGGCGACGTGCTGCCGCTAGGGCGCTACCCGAATCTGAGTGATACCGAGCGGGGCTATCTCAATAGCCAGTCGCACAACGGCAAGACACAGCTGACCAGCCGACAGGGGCTACCCGGCAACTGGACGGGCGGTGAAGTCGTGACGCGCCCGGTTCAATGGGTACTAGACCGATCGACAATTACCGGTCAGAACGGGAATACGCTGTCGATGGCGGATAATGGGACTAAATACCAGCCCAACGATGGCTGGGGTTTCTTCATTCAGAAGCATCCGGGCACGCTCGACCAGTCGGGGGAGTGGTATTATAACCCATCCGACAAAACGATCCGCCTGTTCGACAGTCAGAACAACCCCAATAGTCAGCAGATTACCGTGACCACGTTTTCGGAAGCGATCAATTTGACCGACGTATCGTACGTGACGGTTCGCAATCTGCAAATCTCCGAAACGCTCACCACAGGAATCGCCATCAACAACGGGTCGAATCTGGTCCTGTCGGGCAACGATCTGAAAAAGCTGGGAACCGACGCGATCACCGTGCTCGGTTCGGGTAATACCCTGCTGATTGAGAACAACCTGATCCAGGACGTCAACAACAATGGGGTGTATGTTGGCCCTTATCAGAACGTGACGATTCGGGGAAACACATTGCAGCGCATCGCGATGGTACCCGGCCGGGGTGGGAGTGGCGATGGTAGCTACACCGGCCTGCAATCGGTCGCGACGGCTAATGTGCTGATTGAGAATAACGTGCTGGATTATATTGGCTACAACGGTATTTCGGTGTTCAGCAACTCGACCATTCAGAAAAACGTCGTGTCGAACTTCTGCCTGACAAAAAGCGATGGTAGCGGTGTCTACTCGTGGAATGGCGACTATGGCAACCCCGGTGGTAACCGTATTATTTCCAACGTCATTTTCAACGGGTTGGGTGCGCCGGAAGGAACGGTAAACGACTTTTACGCCGGTGCCAACGGTATTTTTCTGGACGACTGCTCGAAGAATGCGGAGATCAGTAACAACACAACTTTCAACTGTAAATCGAAGGGGCTGTTGCTACGCGGTACGACGAACGTCGTCGTGCGGGGAAACACCAGTTATAACAACGGCGAAGAGCAGATCCGGCTGGGTTACAACGAGCCCTGCGCGTTCCGAAACAATACGCTTCAGGACAATATCTTCGTCAGCCGAACGCCCGACCAACTGGTGGCCGACTATGAATCGTATGCCAATGACCTGAATCAGTACGGCCCATTCGACAACAACCGGTATATCAGTCCGTTTCAGGATGCGTTCAAGATTCAGGCTGTCTGGAATCCCGGTTCGGGTCTGACAGGTAAAGTGCTGACGCTGGCGGAATGGCAGGCGCAGTGGAACCAGGACCGTAATTCCACCGGTAGTCCATTTACCTACAAGCTGGAAGTGGTAGCGCAGACGGGCGCCAACCGGCTCAATAATTCGTTCTCAGACGGCACCAGCGGTTGGAGCGTCTGGTCGCCAAACGGTAACGGCCGCGTCGACTGGGATAACTCAAACCGGCTGGATGGTGGCTCGATGCGGCTCTGGTTTGCGTCGGCCTCGAATCAACGCAACTCTTATTCACTGGCAATACAGAATGTCGGATCGGTGCGGAAAGGACAGGCTTACCAATTGTTGTTCGACGGAGTCGCGTCGACAGCTACCAAACGGGTGCAGGTATACCTACGGCAGCGCGTTGGAAGCTATAAAGATCTGTCTCCGCGCAAGGACTACGTGTTGAATGCCAGTCGGCAGGGGTACGACATCACCTTTACGGCTACGGCTGATGAGTCCGACGCGATTCTAGTGGTGCAGACAGACGAAGACGGACAGTCGGCCTGGCTCGACAATGTTCGGCTGAACGAGGTATCGCTGAGCCCCGTCAACCCGGACGATTACATCAAACTGGTGTATAATACCACGGCCCAGAACAAAGTCGAGTCGCTGAACGGGTCGTACCGCGATGCGAAAAATAACCAGTATAACGGGCAGGTCGCCGTCGGACCGTACGCATCGGTTATTTTGTTCAAGGAAGTCAATACTACCCCCACGCCGACGCCCCCATCGGCCGTGACGCTGCGCGATCCCGAAAATCCGGCGTCAACGACGAGCGGCCTCGACTACCAGTATTACGAAGGCAACTGGAGTACGCTGCCCGACTTTAGTAATCAGTCTGTCGTTAAGACCGGTACGGCTGGGCAGGTAGACTTGTCGCCCCGCAGCCGGGATCAGAACTACGGTCTCCGCTTTACAGGCTATATAAATGCGCCTACCGATGGTACCTACACCTTCTACACGACCTCCGACGACGGCACCAAGCTCTACATCGGCAACACCGAGGTCGTGAGCAATGATGGTGTCCATGGCGATCAGGAACGGTCAGGGTCTATTGGCCTGAAAGCGGGGAAACATGCCATTACCGTACTCTATTTCCAGGGCGTGGGTGGTCAGTCGCTAAGCGCCAGTTATAGCGGTCCCAACGTCAACAAGCAAACTATCCCGGCCAGTGCGTTCTACCGCGTGCCCGGTGCTACGCCGACGCCAGCACCCACGCCGACAAACCCCGCACCGACCGGACCGGGTGTGTATCTCTCGGATCTAAACTGGACATCGGTTACCAGTGGCTATGGGCCCGTTGAGAAAGACAAAAGCAACGGCGAAGCCAACGCGGGTGACGGCCGAACCATCACGCTCAACGGGCAAACCTACGCCAAAGGGCTGGGGGTACATGCATCGTCTTCGATCAGCTACAACCTGGGCGGGCAGTACACGCAGTTCATCACCGACATGGGGCTGGACGATGAAATAACCAACTCGGGTTGTGGTACCATTGAGTTTCAGGTTTTTCTGGACGGCGATAAGGTGTATAGCAGTGGTATTATGAACGCAGCTACCGCGACAAAATCGCTAACGCTGGATGTGTCGGGTAAGCAAACGCTGATGCTGGTGGTCACCGATGGGGGCGATGGCGCTGCCTGCGATCACGGCGACTGGGCCGGTTCCCGACTGATTCCGACGGGGGGCACAACGACGACGCCGGTAGCCGGGAATGGGTCTGGCACCGGCCTGCGGGGCGATTACTATCCGAACACGACGCTGGGTGGGTCGGCCGCGTTGACGCGCCGTGACGATACCGTGAATTTTGAGTGGGGCGATGGCTCTCCCGCAGCAGGCCGGGTCGGAACCGATAATTTCTCAGCTCGATGGACAGGGCAGGTCGAAGCTCCCGTAACAGGTAGCTATACGTTCTACACCACGACCGATGATGGCGTACGTCTGTGGGTCAACGGCACCCAGATCATCGATCAGTGGGTACCGCAGGGACCAACGCTCGTTGCGGGTAAAGTGCTGAATCTGACCGCTGGGCAACGGTACGACATCCGGATGGAGTACTTCGAATATGGTGGTGGCGCTATGGCCAAGCTGCTCTGGTCGTATCCCGGTCAGGGGCAACAGACGATTCCGCAGTCACGGTTGTACCCCGCCAGCATAGGATCGGGGCGGCAGGCCGTAGCGGAGGAAAGCCGGACGGCGATGCTGGTGTACCCCGTTCCGGCACAGGAAACCGTTTGGGTACGTTATGATGCGACGACCTCCGGAACCGCAACGGTTCAACTGATCAGCCTGGCCGGACAAGCGGTACTACAAACGGAACACGCTGTTACGGCTGGTGAAAACGCCATCAGGCTGGACGTCCGCTCGCTCAACCGGGGCAGCTACGTTCTGGTGCTGATGCTGGAAAATCAGCGGCAGACGCAAAAGCTGATACTCACGGAGTAACGTGATTGACAACAAGCAAAAGGGCCAGTCTGCGCTTGCAGACTGGCCCTTTTTGTAACTGGCGGTATAGCCAAGACGTCTACGTCTGGGCTATACCTACGCCCGACGATACACTCACTTCGGTTTTGCAAATACCGCCGGATCGACGGGGGCATTGATAAGCAGCTTCGTTACTTTCGCTGTTACGGTACCCGGCATACCTCCACCCGTCAGGGTCAGTGTGTACGGCAGGATCAGGCCATCCGTATTTTTGTAGTCAGCAAACATGGCCGAGCCGTTCACTTTCTGGCCCTGCACCGTGATATCCGATTTCGTGCCGACAAGTTGATAGTTGTTCGCGTCGACGTAATAGCTATACGTACCTTCGGGCTTCGTTATTTTGATGTTGTATACATCTTTGCCGTCCAGCTTTTCCTTACCGACCAGTTCGTAGGGCAACTTGTTTAGCTTGGCGTACGCCAGTTGCATGCCTGTTGGCTCGGTTGTGGCTTTCTGCAGTTTCACCATGTCGTCGGGTAAATCCTGCGCGGTGGTGCCACCCTGCATCGGGTTGATCGCCCAGCCTTTGTCGCCGTCGACAACCTGCGTGATGGTCTGGCCCATAATCGATATGTCGCTACGTGCTGATTTGCCAACTACGACCGACGTTTTGCCCACCAGGTCCATACCCGCAACCGACATGGTCTGTTCGTATTGCGCCGTTTTTACACCAGCGACTTTATCCGCACCGCCCAGCGCCGTGATGTGCTTGGTAACGATTTCGTCGGCCGTCTGAGCGAACGACAACGCCGAGGTTCCCAGCAGGACGATCAGCGTATAGAGTTGTTTTTTCATGAATGAATTAGTCAGACTACGTCAGTAAAGGTAAGCAATGCGGGCGCAACGCCCGAGCGAAAATTGACGGTTATGGCCGAAATCGTAGCGCCATTGCGGCTGG
>JAKONH010000096.1 GCA_022702045.1 Spirosomataceae bacterium | reverse complement strand
GAGCAATGGAACACCGTTATCAACGTCAACCTGACCGGGCAATTTCTGTGTGCTCGTGCGGCCATTCGTGAGTTTCTGCGTCGGGGTCCCCGGCCGGAAGTGTCAAGTGCGACGGGTAAGATAATCTGTATGAGTTCGGTACACGAGCAGATTCCCTGGGCGGGGCATGTCAACTATGCGGCCTCTAAAGGGGCAATTAAAATGCTGATGCAGTCGCTGGCGCAGGAATACGGTGACCGGAAAATTCGCATAAACAGCATTTGCCCCGGCGCTATTCAAACGCCAATCAATAAGGATGCCTGGAGCACGACACAGGCATACAATAGTCTGATGACATTGATCCCCTACAATCGCATTGGGAAGCCCGAAGACATTGGTAATCTGGCCGTCTTTCTGGCGTCCGATCAGTCCGACTACATCACGGGGGCCAGTATCTTCATCGACGGTGGCATGACCGTACTGGAAAGCTTTTCGGATAATGGATAAATAATAGTGGTTCACGGTATACTGTATTCGGTTTACGGTGACTGGCGCAGGCTATTTACGGTAAACCGAATACAGTATACCGTAAACGTTTTACTGTATGACTACTGAACAAAAACGGCTTGACGATCCGGCGTGGCGGCAGTGGGGCCCTTACGTGTCGGACCGGCAGTGGGGAACCGTTCGTGAAGATTATAGTGCCAATGGCGACGCCTGGGGATTTACCACGCACGATATGGCCCGCAGCTACACGTATCGCTGGGGTGAAGATGGCATAGCGGGTTTCTGCGACGATCATCAGACGCTGTGTCTGGGTCTGGCGCTCTGGAATGGGCAGGATTCAGTTCTGAAAGAGCGCTATTTCGGACTGACCAATGGCGAGGGTAACCACGGAGAAGACGTCAAGGAATTATACTATTACCTCGACAATACACCCACGCATTCGTACCAGCGAATGCTGTATAAATACCCGCAGGCTGCTTACCCCTACGAGCAACTGCTGACCGAAAATCGCCGGCGTACGCGCCTGGAGCCGGAATATGAACTGCTCGACACGGGTTTGTTCGACGAGGACCGTTACTTCGACGTCTTTGTCGAATATGCCAAAGCGGGTCCGCAAGATGTGCTGATGACGGTGACGGTGCATAACCGGGGACCGGAACGTACCAGTTTGACTGTGCTGCCAACACTCTGGTTTCGCAATACCTGGCGGTGGGGCGATGACTCCGATGGTGTGACGAGTCAGCAACCGACGATCAGCCTGCGACAGGATGGGTTTCTGCGGGCAACGCATCAGCAACTGGGCGCCTACGCACTCTACGCCGACGGGCAGCCTGACTGGTTATTTTGCGAAAACGAATCGAACCGGGTGCGGCTGTACAATGCACACGACGGGACGCCTTACCCCAAAGATGGTATCAACGATCATGTTGTTCACGGGGCCAGTACGGTCAATCCTGAACAGACGGGTACAAAGGCTGCGGCCCGGTATCAGCTAACGGTCGAGGCTGGTGGGCAGGCCGTCGTCCGCTTGCGACTCGCGCTGACGACTGACGTGCATCCACTGGTGCCAGAGCCTTTTCAAAACTTTGATGACCTGGTCGCCCAGCGGAAAAAAGAAGCTGATCTATTCTACGCAGCTGTGCAGCCCGCCAACGCAACTGACGATGAGAAGCATGTACAGCGGCAGGCCTTTGCGGGCATGCTCTGGAGCAAGCAGTTCTACTATTACGATGTGTCGCGCTGGCTGGCCGGCGATCCCACCCAACCACCACCGCCCCCAGAGCGGAAATATGGTCGTAATCATACCTGGCTACAACTGATCAACGCGGGGGTGATTTCCATGCCCGACAAGTGGGAGTACCCTTGGTATGCCGCCTGGGATTGGTCGTTTCACTGCGTAACGCTGGCGCTGATCGACCCGGAATTGGCCAAACAACAACTAATGCTGCTAACCAACGAATGGTACATGCATCCAAATGGGCAACTCCCGGCCTATGAGTGGAATTTCTCTGACGTCAATCCACCCGTACAGGCATGGGCAGCTTTGCGCGTCTTCATGCTGTGCCGCGAGGTGCACCCTACCGGCGAGGCCGATCATGGTTTCCTGCGTGCCATCTTCCACAAGCTGATGCTCAACTTCACCTGGTGGGTGAACCGCAAGGACGAAATGGGCAATAACATCTTTGAAGGTGGCTTTCTGGGGCTGGACAACATCGGCGTGTTCGACCGCAACGCCGTACTGCCCAACGGGAGTCATCTCGAACAGGCCGACGGAACGAGCTGGATGGCGATGTACGCGCTAAACATGATGCGGATTGCCCTTGAACTGGCCCGCCATGATGATGTGTACAGCGAGATGGCAACTAAATTCTTCGACCATTTTCTCTACATCGCCAGCGCCATGACCCATATCGGGCAGGACGGGGTAGGCCTGTGGGATGAGCAGGACCGCTTCTTCTACGACCAGCTGCGTATGTCGGACGGAAGTGTAGAGAAGATGCAGGTCCGAACGCTGGTCGGGCTGATTCCGCTCTTCGCCGTCGACGTGCTCGACGATGATCTGCTGCGGCAAAACCCGTCATTCCTGACTCGGATGGAATGGTTTCGCAGTCACC
>JAKONH010000089.1 GCA_022702045.1 Spirosomataceae bacterium | reverse complement strand
TACCCGTATTGTCGGTCGGCGCATAGGTGGCTTTTAGGATCAGTTGCACGCCACCCCAGCCACGCGCCAGATCGAAATACGACAGCGCCCGCATGGCGTAGGCTTCGCCCAGTATCTGATTTTTGCGATCGGCCGTCAACTGCGGGTCCGACAGGTTGGGGACGGTTTCGAGCAGGTAGTTGGCCGCCAGAATCGTCTGGTAGATGGCCGCCCAGGCCGACCCTACGTAGCCGTTAGTCGACGTGACGCGCCGAGCGAAGATCTCCTGCGGGGCTGTCTGCGAACCCGTCCAGTTGATGTCGCCCCCCGACAGATACGACAGCGCCGGGAAGTTCGAGCCGTAATAGCTGTCGTTGCCGAGTCGGTTATACATACCGTTGACAGCCGCTTCAGCCGTACTGGCATTGGTAATAGCCTGCGATTGATCGACCTGTAAATCAGGCTGAACGTCTAGAAATTGCTGGCAACTGCTGGTGAGCAGCAGTACAGCGGGTAGTATATAAGCAAGTTGTTTCATGGAAAGACGGAGCGATACATGTGTGTGTTAGCTATTTCTTGTTATGGCACCGGCCGTCGGTCAGAACTGTGTAGCCTGGCAGAAAACGCATTCGCTTTGGCTTACAGGGTAATGTTCAGGCCAAACTGAGCCGTGCGCGGTTGTGGAGGTGTGCCGAGGTCATAGCCCTGCGTGGTCGGGTTCGCCGTTACGTTTACCTCCGGGTCAGGCCCCTGGTAGCGACTGAGCAGCCACAGGTTCGAGCCACTGTAATAGACCCGCGCCGACGCAATACCGATCCGGTTCAGGATCGCTTTCGGAATGGTGTAGCCAACTACCAGCGAGTTCAGCCGCAGAAACGACCCATCTTCTACAAAGCGGCTGATCGGGCTCAGGTTATAGTTGGTACCGATGGTCGTTACGCGGGGCACGTCGGTAATGTCGCCCGGTTTCTGCCAGCGGTTCAGCTGGTTCTTGTTGATAGCCCGCCGTTCATCGCGCGTACCACCTGACTCGTGGAAGAATCGGTTACTGTTGTAGACTTTATTGCCCGTCTGGAAATTAAAGAAGACCGATAGGTCGAAGCCCTTGTACGATAGCGTGTTGTTTAGCCCGCCAAACAGCGTGGGCAGTGCACTCCCGTAAAACTGCCGGTCGTTGGCTGTAATCTGCCCATCTTTGTTGACGTCCTCGTAAACCGCGTTACCAGTTTGTGGATCGACGTACAGTTGTTTGTAAACATAAAACGCGTGGAACGGCTGCCCTTGCTGCATCCGCTCGGCGGAGTAGCTAGCATCGACTGGGATGGATAGCTGCTCAATCCGATTAATGTTTGTTGCGATGTTAAAACTCGTGTTCCATTGCAGCCCGCCCCGATTGATGTTCAACGAGTTAACGGCAAACTCAAGCCCCCGGTTGCTGACGGCCCCGTTGTTCTGGTAGATCGACGCGAAGCCCGAACTCTGCGCCAGTGGTACCTGCAACAGCAGATCGTAGGTGTATTTGTGGTAGGCATTCAGTTCCAGACCGATGCGGTTGTTGAGCAGGCCGACGTTCAGGCCAATGTTGGCCTGCCGCGTGGTTTCCCATTTCAGGTTCGGGTTGGCCAGTTGCACCGGAAACGTACCGGGACTATCCTGGTAGTTGAAGCCGCCACCCCACAGGCCACGGGCCGCGTAATTATCGATACCGTTCTGATTACCGGTATAGCCTACACTCGCCCGCAGTTTCAGATCGCTCAGGAAGCCAGCATCTTTCAGAAAGTTCTCCTGCTTCAACTGCCAGGCTACCCCCACCGATGGAAAATACCCCCAGCGATTACCCTCGGCAAACTTGGACGACGCATCGGCGCGCAGGCTGGCTTCGAGAAAATACTTCCGGGCAAAACTGTAATCGACCCGCCCGAAAAACGACGTCAGGTTATAGGCGTATCGGTTCGACGAAGCCGTCGTCACCGAGGCCGACGCGATCTGCTTAAATGCGTCCGACGGGAAGTTGGTCCCCTGCGCAAACGTCTGGGTCGATACGTTACCTTGCAGCGTATTTCCCAGCAGGGCGCTGAACGTATGCTGACCGCCAAACGCCTTGCGGTAGTTCAGCGTCTGCTCATTGATCCAGATGGTATTGGTGCTGATGCTCGACGTGGCCAGCCCTTTGCTCGCGCTGCCCCGATTCGTCAGCGTATTCCAGTATTCGTATTCGTCATAGTTGTTGTAATCCAGACTCCAGCTGCTCCGTAGTTTCAGCCCCTTGATAATCTCGTACTCGCCGTAAATATTCCCGATGTACCGCGTACTGATCGAGTGCATATCGGTATTGTTTATCAGCACGTCCAGGTTGTCGAAACCCGCCCATTTCGCGTACGTACCGTCGTCGTTGAATTTGGGCAAATACGTTGGCGTATGCAGCGCGGCTTGCAAAATCCCCCCCTGTGGCCCGTCGCCGACGCGGGCGTTGGTCCGCTTCGACTGCGACAGGATATTGCTTGTCCCGATCTTGATCCTGTCGGTAATGTCCTGATCGAGATTCAGCTTGAAACTGGCCCGGTTGAAATCGTTCGTTCGCAGCGTCGCCTGCTGACTGGTGTAGCCCCCGCCAATGTAGTAGCGCGTGTTAGCATTGCCGCCCGCCACCGACAGATCGTAATTCTGTAAAGCGCCCGTCCGAAAAATATCACCCAGCCGGTCGTAAGTCGGTTGTTCTTCAGGCAGTCCCCGGCCGCCTTCTGATTTGGGCCGAAAGGGGCGCGTCGCAGCCGACTTACCGTCGTTGATCCAGGCTTCGTTGATGGTCGTCGCGTGCTCGGGACCCGTTACCAGCTCCCAGAGTTTGGGTGCCCACGCCTGCCCACCCGATAGGTTGAGCGACACCTTGGGTTTAGCATTGTAAGCCCCGCGTTTGGTCGTAATCAGCACGACTCCATTGGCTGCCCGCGCGCCGTAGATGGCGGTCGCTTCGGCGTCTTTCAGAATCGAGATCGACTCAATATCGGCGGGGTTGATATCTGCCAGCGGGTTGTTAGCCTGTCCCTGCGTCGTGATTTTCTGAAGTGACTGGTTATTTACGAATACGCCGTCGACCACATACAGTGGATCGTTGCTGGCGTTGATCGAAGTCGTCCCACGAATGCGAAAGAAAATACCATCGCCCGGCACACCCGTATTGGCGGCTACCTGCACCCCGGCCGCTCGTCCCTGCAACTGCTGGTCGAAGCTGGCAACGGGTCGGTTCTTGATCTCGTCGGCATTCACCTGCGACACCGCCCCCACCAGGTCTTTCCGGTCCTGTGTGCCGTAGCCGACAATCACAACTTCACTCAGTTGCGAAGCCGATTCGTTCAGCGTAACGGTTATACTTGGTTGATTGCCAACGGTAACTTCGGTTGGCTGGTAGCCGATTGCCGAGATCACCAACACATCGCCCACTTTAGCATCGAGCGTAAACTCTCCTTTTCCGTCGGTAGAGGTTCCGCGTGTCTGCCCCTTGAATACGACGTTGGCACCGGGAAGTACGTCCTCCTTTGTTCGAACAACACCTTTTAGCAGGTGTTCAGGATTCGACTGCGCGAGTCCTACCTGCATACTAATCAGCCAGACTAATCCACTGAGGATAGCCCAGCTGGCCGTGCGGTACCTGGCAGGATACCGCACGCTTGCTGGTTTTTGCATTACTTTGTATTGGTTATGTGAAAATGAGGCCTGGCATGGCCTTGTTGTAACCGGCCGGGACGGTGGCAGCCGTTCCGGCCTTCTTTTACCGTTGCCCTACTGGGCAACGGGGATCAAGTTGCTGATGATAGGGTACTCCAGACACGCGCGTTAATCCTGAATCCGACGGGCAAAGCGGTGATAGAACGGCGTCTTGCTATGCTGGCTTTTCGGCTGGTACTCTCCCGTAATGATGGGAATGTACATAACCCGTCGCCGACTGGCCGCACCTTCATAAGGCGACTGCTCAACACGGTGCCACAAACTGCCATTATGAATGGTCAGGTCGCCCGCTTCAATATCGAAGCCAACTTCACGCGGGTCAGGGCGGTGGTCGATGAACTGTCGTTTCCGGAACAGGGTCAGTAGCGCATTTTGCTTATGTGTACCGGGCAACACCCGCAGACCACCGTTTCGCTGCGGGCAGTCGTCGAGGTGCAGCCCCACGTTCAGCATTGGCCGGATGCGATGACCCATAAACAGGTCGCGTGGGCTATCGGTATGCCAGCCCATGCGCGAAAAATTCGACTCAGGCGTCCGCACGTAGTGGTTGATGACGAGCCCGTCTTTCTCTTCAGGACTGATGCGCCCTTCGTAGGGTGCCAGCAGTTGCGTCAGTTGCTGTAACCGCTCGTCGTTCAGGAAATTAGCTAGCACCGGGCTGAACAGCGACGCAAAAGCAAACCGCTGCACGATGCGCTGACCATTTTCATCGTGCCCAAATTTGATGGGTGTACCGTTGATTTTGTCGACCTTCTCGGCCAGCCAGTTCGATTCGATCCGCTGCATTTCACGCAGAAACGTGTGTACCCGCTGCCGGTCAACAAACCCTTTGATGTGTACGAATCCGTTCTTGTTGAAAAAGTCAGCCTGCTCGTTGGTCAGTCCTTTGGTAACAGGCTGTGTGGTGGTGTCAAGTAGTTCCAACATATGCATTTTTCAGTTAAGCGCGCCGACAGACGCGTATTGACCATTGACAAAAATTCTCACTTGGTTTCGTCGCTCTGCTGCTTCCGAGTCACGGCATGGTCGACAATAAATAGTCATTTAGTATATAGATTTTATAGTCATATTAGCGACTATTGCTTTCCGGCGTAGCCCTAAACGGTTTTCAAAACCGTTTAGGGCTGTTTCCCCTCATGAAGGCAGCGGTTGAACCCGGCCGTACAGGTATTGGAAATAGTGTCGCCTGATACTTGCCCGATACGCCCACCACGACAGACCGCCAATGTAGGCCAGCACAATCAGCAACTGCACACCGGAAACCGCATACACCAGCCCCCAGAGTACAACCAGCCGGGCCAGTTCGAGGTGCAACACCCAGCGACGTTGTTCGAGCAGGGCACCCATGTTGATCAGCGTCAGCAGCACGAATACAGCTACTAACCCCTGGGCCCAGCTGGGTATATAGCGCTCCATCAGCAGAAAAGCGAATAACAGCATCAGCACACCCACCAGTTGTCCGATCACATAGCCGCGAAACTTACCCCGATTCAGCGCGGGCGGCACCTGCTGCAGGAGCCTACTTTCCAGTTCAGCTCGAATCCCCTCGTCAACTCCGTCAGGCGGTCCAACGAGTAGTTTGATCTTAGCTACCACACCGGGGGTACGACGCACGGCCACGAGCAATTCAAGCAGGAAATGAAACTGCTGCCAGAGAAAGCTATAGCTGTTCAGCGGCTTAGTGAGTCCGTAGACTGGCTCTTCGCGTTCCTCCGCGAAGGTGCCGAACAGCTTGTCCCAGAAAATAAACACGTCGCCGTAGTTCTTATCGAGGTATTGCGGATTGACAGCGTGGTGAACCCGGTGGTGCGACGGTGTGACCAGTACGTATTCGAGCCAGCCCAGCTTACCCACCGTGCGCGTGTGCAGGAAGAACGCGTACAACCCATGCACCAGCAAAATACTGACAACCATACCTGCCGGAAAACCGATGACTGGCAGCACGCTCCAGAATCCCGTCCGAACGATGGCCTGAAAGACCGTGATCCGGGCCGAAACGGTGTAGTTGAAATCTTCGCTTTGATGATGCACCACATGCGCGGCCCAGAACAGGCTTATTTCGTGCCCCAGCCGGTGGTACCAGTACCAGACAAAGTCCGTCATGATCAGCAGGGCAACCCAGCTCCAGATCGTTGCCCGAATCTCGAACAGCGCAAACCGCTGATGCAGCCACGTATAAAACACATAGGATGCCCCGGCAATAAACAGGTCGAGCAGCCGCTCAGCGATGCCCACGTTTAGGTTCGCGATCGACTCATTGAATCGAAAATAGGGTTTTCGCTGCAATCGTGCGACCCAGTACTCCAGTCCGATCAGAAGCAGAAAAAACGGTATTGCGTACGCCAGCCAATTAAGTTGCATAGTCGGTCGGAATTAAGCTAACGAATGCGGTTTCGCAAACTGGCTACTGTGCTGCGAAGGTTGAGTAAAACCATTGTCGCCATCCACTGCATTGAGGTAACTGTCGTATTCATAGAGCGCTGTTCGAATCGTTTTGACACACCGATTTTCTCTATTCTGGTAAATACCCCAATAGTCCCGGTGTTAGATAGACTATTAGTACTTTTAATCTATTGAAGTAGTAGATTTATGCAAATAAAGTACGCGATTGCTTACGCTTCCAAATAATCAGCGCGTAAAAA